>JBBIOC010000012.1:0-19321 GCA_037443585.1 Candidatus Omnitrophota bacterium | reverse complement strand
AGAGGTGTGTCTTTTTTTGTCTTTTTCAGGAATGAAGAGATGAGGAAGATTATTGAGATTAGGCCCAATAGGCCGTTTTCTGAAGTGAGGTGGAGAAAGATATTGTGAGCATAGCGGGTATCTGTGGAGAGGCCGATTTTATACTTTGGATAGGCGAGGTGGAAATTGCCCGGGCCGACGCCGAATAAAGGATGGTCTTTTATAATGGCCAAGGCTGTTCGCCAGTAGTTCAGGCGCTGGGTGATGGAGTTTTGAGGGTTTTGAAGGTTTGTCAGGCGGTCCCAGCGGTTGATGAGGATAAAGGCGAGGATTAGGCAGATAGAGATGAACACGAAGAATAGGATTGTTTTGAATCTCTTTTGAGAATAAGGGAAGGTTAGGGTTAAATTGGGCCGGATTAGAATCAGAAAAATGATTAGGCCTGCAATCAGGCTCAGCCATGCGCCCATAGATTTTGTGAAGATGAGGGCGAAGGTAATAATGAGAATTGGAAGAATTTTTAGAATGAAACCCTTGTTCAACTGCGTAGGTTGAACACGGGTGAGAGAGAGGAAGAAAACCATGATTAGGTATCCTCCGAAGAGGGTTGGTGAAGGGAAGGTGCCGATTGAGCGCTTTGCGATTAAGATGTCGCGGGCATATTGTGATGTATTCAGAAGTTCCGGTTTTATTTTTTTTAGAAAGTTTATTGTATGCTCATACCCCCAGAAATATTGATATATTGCGTAGAGGCTTATCAAAGTGGCTGAAATCACAATTGTTCTAATCAGGATTTTTTTCTGCTCTTCGCTTGTGTTTAGGACTATTATAAAAGTTGCTATATAGCTTATGAATTTGTAGGGCTCCCGCAGGCTATTTTTGAGGTTTAGGGAGAAGATAGTTGAGAGGCAGTAGGAAAGGAGCAGAAGCGTGATAGGGGCTAATAAGGGAGAATAGGGGATGATGGGGGACCTAATAAAGGTTAATATCGCAATGAGGATTATCAGGTTTTGATAGAAGAGTTCGAAGGTTGGGTATGCGAGGCTTGAGATGAAAGGACGAAGAAAGAGCAGGGCAAGAAATATGAAAAATAGGCGGGGGGCTGGTTTTACAGGTTCCATTATGTTATAATGTTAACATAAAATGGAGAGCGTTTCAATTGTAATAGTCAATTATAATACAAAGGCATATCTAAAGGCCTGCCTTGATTCTATCAGGCTTCAGTCGTTTAGGGATTTTGAGGTGATTGTGGTGGATAATGCATCTACTGATGGAAGCGTTGATATGGTTAGGATTGAATATACTGAGGCACTTTTAATAAGAAATTCTAAAAATGAGTTGTATTGTAAGGGGATGAATGAGGGGATTAAAAAGTGCCAAGGCGAGTTTATATTAGGCTTAAATACCGATGTAGTGCTTGAAAAGAATTTTTTAGAAGAGGGTTTGAAAGGTTTTCAGATTGGCAATAGGATTGGTATGGTGAGTGGCAAGATTCTAAGGATGGATAAAAGGACGATTGATTCTACAGGGCTTTTTCTTGGCAAAAATAGAAAGCCTGTTGAAAGGGGTTATGGACAAAGGGATAGAGGACAATATAACAGACCAGGTTGTGTCTTTGGCGTCAATGGTGCAGTTGGGTTTTACAGACGGGCGTGCTTAGAGGATATTTCTAAAGATGGACAATATTTTGATGAGGACTTTGGGATGTATTATGAAGACCTGGATTTGTGCTGGCGGGCTCAGAAGAAAGGGTGGTTAGTGTATTATAATCCTTGGGCAGTGGCTTATCATGTAAGGGGAGGAACTGCAATTATTAATAAAGGTAAAGGTAGGCCAGGTTTAAACCTGGCCTACCTAAGAGAGGACCTGAAAAGGTTGTATATTATAAATAGATATAGGTGCATGATGAAAAATGACTCACTGGCAGGTATCTTAATAAACCTTCCATTTATTCTCTGGTATGAGGTTAAAATATGGAGTTATTTTGTTTTGAGAAATTTAAGGCTTGACGATTGGGCAAGTGAGTTGTATAATTTAAATTGTAGAGGTGAAATAAATGCCACTCGCGAGAGAAAAGAAGCAGGAGTTGATTAAAAATTTTAAACTACATGAAAAGGATACTGGTTCTTGCTTTGTCCAGATAGCCCTTTTAACTGAAAGGATAAATAATCTCACTGAACATTTTAAGACCCACAGGAAGGACTTTCATTCAAGGGTGGGGCTTTTGAAATTAGTGGGCCAGAGAAAGAGGCTGCTTGAATATCTAAAGAGGGAAGACGAACCTAAGTATAAGGACTTGGTAGAGAAGTTGAACTTGAGAAAATGAAGAAAGGCGGAGGTTTAGCGGATTTTACGGCCTTAGTATGTCCGTTTAATCCGCTTTTTTGTAACGCAAAAACGCAAAAGTCCGCAAAGGCGCAAAACAAAATATGACAAATACGATTAGAAAGAAAATAGGGAAAGAAGAATTGATATTGGAATCGGGCAGGATGGCTAAGCAGGCAGATGGGGCTGTGACCGTTCAATATGGAGGAACTATTGTTCTTGTCACAGCGGTTTATTCAAAAGAGATAAAGGAAGGGGCGGATTTCTTTCCATTGACTGTTGAATATCAAGAGAAGACCTATGCAGCTGGGAAGATCCCTGGCGGGTTTTTTAAACGTGAAGGCAGGCCTTCTGAAAAAGAGATTCTGACAGCAAGGCTTATAGATAGGCCGATAAGGCCGCTCTTTTTAAAGGGTTTTTTAAATGAGGTTCAGATAATGGGGATGGTGCTTTCAAGCGATGGAGAGAATGACTCTGACATCCTTGCTATGATAGGAGGTTCGGCCAGCATTCACATATCTGAAATACCTTTTATCGGCCCTATTGGCGCAGTAAGGGTAGGAAGGGCTGGAGAGGATTTTATTGTCAACCCCACACATACTGAGATTGAAAATAGCGATTTGAATTTAGTTGTAGCTGGCAGCAAAGATGGAATTATAATGCTTGAAGGCGGGGCAAATGAGATTGATGAGGCTGTGGTTCTTAAGGCAATAGATTTTGCAAGGCCTTATATTGAAGAGATTATACAGATGCAGGAGGAGTTGAGGGGCATCTGCGGAAAGGAAAAGATTATTCCAGAGATAAAGGGTATTGATGAGGGGCTGGTTAAAAAGGTGGAAGAACTCTCCATTGCTAAATTGAAAGAGATAAACACATTAGGGACTAAAGAGCAGAGAGAAGAGGCAATGGAGATTCTGAGAAAAGAGGTGGCGCAAAGATTAAAATCTGAAAATCCTGAAGTCTTGGATGAGGATATAAAGAGGGCATTTGTTGATGTGGAGAGGCAGGAGGTCAGGAGGATGCTCCTTGAGACAGGCTCAAGGGTAGATGGAAGAAGATATAATGAGATAAGGCCTATAACCTGTGAGGTAGGGGTTTTGCCAAGGACACATGGCTCTGGACTCTTTACAAGGGGACAGACGCAGAGCCTTTCAACAACGACCTTAGGCACAAGCCAGGATGAGCAATTGATAGATGCATTGGAAGGGGAGACCTTTAAGAGTTTTATGCTGCACTATAATTTTCCGCCTTTTAGTGTGGGCGAGGTTGCGCCTGTGAGGGGGCCTGGAAGGCGGGAGATAGGCCATGGTGCGCTTGCTGAGCGTGCGCTCAGGCCTATTATGCCTTCTAAGGAAGAATTCCCTTATACTATAAGGGTAGTCTCTGATATCTTAGAATCGAATGGTTCTTCGAGTATGGCAACGGTTTGCGCAGGGACTCTATCGCTGATGGATGCAGGCGTGCCCATTAAAAGGCCTGTAACTGGAATAGCAATGGGATTGATAAAAGAGCAAAAAAAGACAATCATCTTAACAGATATATCTGGGCTTGAAGACCATTTTGGCGATATGGATTTTAAGGTGACTGGCACAGAGAACGGGATTACTGCAATACAGATGGATTTGAAGATTGATGGGATAGGCACAGAGCTAATCTTTAGGATTTTAGAAGAGTCAAAACCTGCAAGGCTATTTGTATTGGAGAAGATTCTTCAGACTATACGTGAGCCAAAGTCAGAGATTTCAGAATACGCGCCGAGGATTGTTACAATCAATGTAAATCCAGAAAAGATAAGGGACCTGATAGGGCCTGGCGGCAAGACAATTAAGAAAATAATTGAGGAGACAGGCGTGACGATTGATATTGAAGATGGTGGGAAAGTTCTGGTTGCTTCTAATAATGAGGAGGCGAGCGCAAAGGCGATTGAGATTATTCGCTCTATTACTGCTGAGGCAGAGGTGGGCAAGGTTTATGCTGGTAAGATAAAACGCATTACAAACTTTGGCGCCTTTTGTGAGATACTCCCGGGCAAAGAGGGTCTTATTCATATATCTGAAATCTCAGATAGGTTCGTCAAGAATATTGAAGACTTTATAAAGGTAGGCGATGAAGTAAAGGTGAAGGTTATTGAGATAGATGAAATGGGCAGGGTTAATCTGAGTCTTAAGCAGGCGCAAGATTAAGATTTAACCTTTGTTCAACCTACGCAGTTGACAAGCTTGTCAACTGCGTAGGTTGAATTATGGTATGGTTTGTGGGTGTGATAGAAGCGATAATTTCAGGGGTTGTTCAAGGGATAACTGAGTTTTTGCCGATAAGTAGTTCCGGGCATTTAGTAATTTTGCACCATTTAATTGGATTTAAAGAGCCCGAAGTTTTATTTGATATTTTTTTACATATTGGGACGCTCTTTTCAATTATTTTTGTATTTTGGCAGGATATCTTAGGGCTGTTTAATAAATGGAGAATGTTGTCACAGATTTTTATAGCAACTGTTGTCACTGTTGCAGTGGTTTTGTTGTTTAAAAATTCCATAGAGTCCGCATTTAAAGATTTAAGATTTATAGGCTGGATGTTGCTTATTACCGGGATGTGGTTATTCTCAGGGAGTATATTTGATAAGAGGATAAAGACAAAGAATCCCCTTAATCTTTTTAAGTCTGCAGTGATAGGCCTAAGTCAGGGCATTGCTGCATTCCCTGGAATTTCTAGGAGCGGCTCAACAATTTCTACTGGACTTATCCTTGGGTTGAAACAAGAAGAGACAGCTAGATTCTCCTTTTTATTGTCAATCCCAGCAATAATCCTTGCGTCCATTTATAAGGTCACAAGCTCTGGTGCAATACTTGGTGGTATATCATTTCTCAATGCTTTTTTTGGGCTTATTACTTCTTTTATTGTTGGAATCCTTTCATTAAAATTATTACTAAAGATAGTTTACAAAGGAAAACTGCATTGGTTTGGGATTTATTGCCTTGTGGTGGGCATGGCATTGCTTCTAAGTAAATAGCTAAAAAAGTTTACATTTCTGTCACTGTCAAAAATGTAAACTTTTTTGGAGAAAAAGATGCATAAAGAGCGTTGGGATATTTTGATTTCTATTGGGATGTTCTTTCTCTCAGTGCTGTTCTTTGCTGCGCTCGTCTCCTATGACTCAAATGATATACCTTTTGAGACCACCTCTGTGAATCCTGCGCCCCATAATTATGTGGGGCTATTTGGCGCATATCTGTCCTGGGGAATTTTTAAAATCTTTGGGCTTTCAGGGTTTTTAATCCCATTTCTCATACTAATCTGGGCAGTAGGCAAATTCTCTGGAACTTTAAAGCAGGGATTCCTGATAAAGTTAGCTGGAATTTGTCTATTATTTATATTCACCTCCTCTTTTTTCAGCATAATCAGTCTTTCTGACCCTATCGCAAGACTTTCTCGCGGCGGCCTATTAGGGCTTTTTATCTCAAATTTCTTCTTGAGATATTTTGGAAGAATCGGCGCTCTCTTAATCTCTTTTGCGCTCTCAATATTGGCCCTCTTAGTTTCAACCGATTTTTTAATTATACCATTAGTCTGGGTTCCAATGAGCCGCATTATTGGATTCTTTAGAACCAAGGCTGAGGCAAAGAAGAAAAAGACGAGGATGATAAAAGAGGTAGAAAAAGAGGTTGAAAGAATCGAAAAAGTTGAAAGGCCGCCAATACAAAAAAAAGAATTGCCCAAGATAAGGGTAAAGCCTGCAGTTCGAGTAGAAAAGAAGCCTGTTCCGAGGGTCAGTGGTGACTATAAACTGCCAGGTTTTGATTTATTAAGTTCACCGCCCCCTGTTGAAGAACGCAGGATTAAAGAGGACTTAGAAGAAAACAGCAGGATATTGGAGGAGACGCTCAGGGATTTCGGAATTGAGACAAAAGTAACTGATGTTATAAAGGGCCCTGTTATAACAAGGTATGAATTACAGCCTGCACCAGGCGTAAAGGTTCACAGAATCACGAATTTAGGCGATGATATTGCTCTGGTAATGAAGGCGCCAAGCGTCCGAATAGTTGCGCCAGTGCCTGGCAAGGGTTGCGTTGGGATTGAGGTTCCGAATTCAAGTTCTGCGCTTGTCTATTTAAAAGAGGTGCTTGAGAGCCCCGAATTCCAGAACTCAGATTCAAAATTGATATTGGCTTTAGGCAAGGATATTTCCGGGACACCTGTTATAGCTGACCTGGGGGATATGCCGCATCTTTTGATAGCAGGCACAACAGGCTCAGGAAAGACTGTTTGCGTGAATAGCCTGGTTACGAGTATATTATTTAATGCCACGCCTGATGAGGTCAAATTCCTAATGGTAGACCCAAAGATGGTGGAGCTTGCAATATTTAATGGTTTGCCACATCTCTTGTGCCCTGTTGTAACAGAGGCAAAAAAGGTTTCTGGCGCACTGGCATGGGTTGTCAATGAGATGGAAGAACGTTACAAACTCTTTGCAAAGGCAGGGACAAGAAATATTGAAATTTTTAATGAAAAATCAAAGGACGAGCCTCTTCCTTATATTATAATAATAATAGATGAGCTTGCAGACCTGATGATGGTGGCACAGGCAGATATAGAGAATGCGATTACGCGGCTTGCCCAGCTTTCGAGAGCAGTTGGAATCCACATCGTGCTTGCTACGCAAAGGCCTTCTGTGGATGTAGTAACAGGTGTTATAAAGGCAAATTTTCCTGCGAGAATCTCATTTAAGGTTGCCTCAAAGGTGGACTCAAGAACAGTTCTGGATATGAATGGCGCAGATAAGCTTTTAGGAAAAGGGGATATGCTGTTTTTGCAGCCAGGCCATGAAAAGCCAATACGCGCACAAGGGACTTTGGTGACTGACCCTGAGATAGAAAAGGTTGTCCAGTTTATAAAGGCGCAGAGGGAGCCGGAATACGATGATGAGATTTTAAAGGAGCAGGAGAGGCGCTCTTATAGGGGGACCCTGGATAAGGATGAATTCTTTGATGAGGCAGTGAAGATGGTCCTTGAAACAGGCCAGGCATCTGTCTCTATGTTACAGAGGCGTCTGCGGCTCGGATATACCCGGGCAGCGAGGCTTATTGATACGATGGAAGAAGAAGGCATCATTGGTCCATTCAGAGGCAGCAAACCGCGGGAGATTTTGATAAAGGAATATGGGGGACAGGATGAAAGAAGAGAAGACGAAGGAGACACTGGGCCAGAGGCTTAAAAGCGCAAGGGAGGCAAAAGAGCTTACGCTTGAAGAGGCTTCTAAGAAGACAAAGCTCCATATCAATGTCTTGAGCGCAATCGAAGGTGACAGGATAGAGACAATTACAAACTCTTTTTATGCGAAGGCCTTTATAAAATCATATGCGCAGTTTCTGGGCTTAAGCGAAGATGAGCTTGTTAGAGGATTCATCTCTGGAGCAAAGAAACCAGCTAAGCAGGTTCTATTTTTAGAGGGCAAAAAAGAAAGGGAGGCCTTTGATATTATTGGAATCTTAAAGTTCTTCTCTGTAGTTTTAGTTTCTATAATACTTCTACTGTCTGTTCTGACCTTTGCCAAATCATTTGCAAAGAAGCAAAAAACAGCAAAGCCAAAAAAGGTTGCTTCGAAGACTGTGGCACAGACAAAGGAAGTAAAGAAGGCGACCCCTGCAAAAGAAAGTACAGTTGTAAAGGAAGGGCTCATACTGATAATCTTTGCAAAAGAGGACACCTGGCTTCAGTTGAAACGGGATGGGAAGATTATCTTTAAAGGGGTTTTGGCTAAGGATAAGAAGGAGACCTGGAAGGCTAAGGATAGGTTTGAATTATGGGTAGGAAATGCAGGCGGGGTTGTGCTGAATCTGAATGGTAAAGAGCTCAGTTCCCCAGGCAAGAAGGGTGAGATTATAAAGAATATTGTAATTACAAAAGAGGGGATGAAGGTAAAGTAATGAAAAAGATCGGAATTATAAATTTAGGCTGTCCCAGGAATATAGTTGATTCAGAATGGCTGTTAGATGATTTTACTAAAGCTGGATATGAGCTCTGCGAAGATATAAAGGACTCTGATATTGCAATTGTAAATACCTGTTCCTTTATTGAAGAGGCAACTAAGGAATCAATTGATGTAATCTTAGATTTGATTGAATTAAAGAATGAAGGAGCTCTTAAGAAACTGATTGTTGCAGGTTGTCTTTCTCAGAGATTTGGAGAAGGGCTTAAAAAAGAATTAAATGAGGTTGATGAGTTTAGGGGCCTCTATCCCTTAAGAGACAGAGGCTTTCCAAAAGTCCGCCTGACCCCAAGGCATTATGCCTATGTAAAGGTTTCAGAGGGCTGCTTGAATAGATGCAGTTTTTGTGTGATACCGAAGATTAAAGGGCAATATAAGAGTCGGCAAAAAGAAGCAATTGTTGAAGAAATAGAAGCCCTTTTAGAAGATGGCGCAAAGGAGATTATCCTTATAGGACAGGATATTGGTTCTTATGGGTTCGATGTCTATGGGAAGAGGGTTTTGGCTGAGTTGTTAGATGAGGTTGTCAGCATTTCTAATGGGGCATGGGTGAGGCTGCTATATATCAGTCCTGCGAGTGCGATGGGGGAGAATGGGGGATTATGGGGGATGATGAGGGAGCACGAGAATATCTGTAAATATGTAGATTTGCCAGTCGAGCATATAAACGATAGAATTTTAAAGAGGATGGCAAGGGGGATTAATAAAAAGGGTATCTTAAATCTAATTGAAAGGATTAGAAGAGAGGTTCCAGATGTTGGAATCAGGACTTCTGTAATTGTAGGTTTTCCTGGTGAGACTGAAGAGGAGTTTGAAGAATTATTGGAATTCTTAGCAGAGATAAGATTTGAACGGCTAGGCGCCTTTATGTATTCAAGGGAGGAAGGGACTCCAGCATTTAATTTTAAAGACCAGTTGCCTCAAGAAGTAAAAAAGGAGCGCTTTGACAGGGTTATGGATTTACAAAGAAAAGTTGCAGAAGAGGTAAATAGAAGATTTTTAAATAGAAAATTAGCGGTTCTGATTGATGAAAAGAAAGAGGATGGCCTTTTTGTTGGAAGGACCCAATACGATTCCCCTGAGGTAGATGGCGAAGTATTTGTAAAGGGAGACGGATTGAAACCCGGCGATTTTGCCATAGTTAAAATAATCGACACCTATGAGTATGACCTAGTATCTCAATATGAACCTGCCTAATAAGCTCACCTTTTCACGTATAGTCCTCACCTTTATTTTTATCACTCTACTTTTATTTAAAGGAATCTTTAGCAAAATTTTTGCTTTAGTAGTTTTTATATTGGCTTGTCTCTCAGACCTATTTGATGGGGTCATTGCAAGAAGAGTGGGCGAGGTAACCAATTTAGGCAAACTGATGGACCCAATTGCAGATAAGTTGTTAGTCTTGGGCGCTTTTTTGGTATTTGTTGATAAGGGAATTGTGCCTGCTTGGATGGTCGTGGTCATACTTATAAGGGAGAGTCTTATTACAGGTATAAGGATTACTGCTGCTACAAAAGGGCTTGTGCTCTCTGCTGAAAGGGGAGGGAAATACAAGACAGCCTCACAGATGTTTGCAATACTCTTTATCTTAATCTTTTTGATTTTTAAGGAAATAGGGGGCTTGAATCTTCAATACTTTCAAATTGCTATCTATATATTTATGTTCTGGACAGTCTTTCTTACCCTTATCTCAGGGGCTTCATATGTCTGGAAGAATAAAGAACTCTTTATTTAATTTAATCGTTTCAATTTGCTATATTGGGTATCTTCCAAAAGGCGGGGGAAGTGTAGCAGCACTTGCAGGGATTCTATTTTATTTGGCAATCTATAAGAACCCCATGATATACCTTGGGATTCTCATTATATTAATAATCTCTGGAATAATTATGGGCGACCTCGCTGAGAGCGTTTTTAATAAAAAAGACCCGGGGAGATTTGTTATGGATGATTTTTCTGGGATGTTAGTGGCGCTATATTTTGTGCCACCGAAGCCACTCTTTCTAATTAGCGCATTTTTGATATTCAGATTCTGCGATATTGTAAAGGTCTATCCAATAAAGAGACTCGAGGCCTTAAAAGGTGGCTGGGGAATAATGCTGGATGATGTCGCAGCAGGACTCTACGCTAATATATTTGTTAGGACTATTCAGATTTTGTTATTAAAGGAATAGTCCTTGATTACACAGATTATTTAAAGATTACACAGATTAAGACTTTAGTTAGACAATCTGTGTAATCTAATCTTTAATCTGTGTAATCGTTTTATTAAATTTTGCCTCATAAAGTTTTGTATAGATTGGCCCCTGCGGAGTCAATTGGCTTTGAAATAGAATAATCTCATTTATTTCTGAATCGACCTCGCCCTGAAACTCTATTTCTTTTAAAAGGGGCTTTAGATTCTCAAAATTTTTAAATGAACGCATTCTGCCTAGAGTCAGATGCGACTTAAAACTTCGTTCCTCTTTTTTAAAACCCAAACCTTCCAGACTTTCCTCTAATTCTTTTTGAATATAACAGAGCAAATCCGAACCTCTATCCACGCCTACCCATATAACCCTTGGACGATTTAGATTTGGGAAGGCGCTGATGCCAGAGAGGTGGATGCTAAAGGCAGGGATTCTTTTAGAGATATTGTTGAGCGCTGAGCCAATTTTTTTTACCAGCGCTGTATCAATATTTCCAAGAAATTTTAGAGTGAAGTGCATTGCATTAGGGCCTACCCACTTTACATCTGCACCTGAACTTTTCAAATTTGAGATTAGCTCAGATAGCTGGAGGATATTTTTTTCATTGATTTCAACAGCTATAAATGCACGGATTGGGTTCATAACGATATATGTTCAACCATATGTTCAACCTACGCGGTTGAACAATTGTTCAACCGCGTAGGTTGAATTAGGTTTCTAATATTTTTCTAAGCATATCTAAGGCTGCGAAGGAAGCCTTTAGTTTTATTGCCTTTCTATCGCCTGAAAATCTAAATTCTTTACACATTCTTTTATCTTTTGATGAGGCGGCTATATATACAAGGCCCACTGGTTTTTCTGGAGTGCCGCCTGAAGGGCCGCATATGCCAGTTACCCCGATTCCAAAGTCAGTCTTTGCAAGGCGCCTCACATTCTTTGACATAATAGTAGCTACTTGGCTGCTTACAATACCAAATCTCTTTATAATTTCAGCAGGCACATCAAGTAATTTAATCTTTGATTCGTTACTATAAGCTATTACAGACATCTTAAAATATTTCGAACTGCCGGGGATATCTGTGATTTTGCTGGAGAGTAGCCCCCCTGTGCAGGATTCTGCAATTGAAAGGGTGAGACCCTTTTTTAAAAGAAGCCTTCCTATTTTTTCTGCAATTTGTCTCACAGTAACATTATAGATTTAATTTGAAAGAAAATCAAGGGTTGAAACGTCTTATAATAGGAGGGTTGCTCAAAAGTAACTACTTTGCACAGATGAGAAGATACAAGATGATCACAGATGTCGTCGGAAAATATCTGTGATCATCTGTTTCTTTTAATCTGTGATCATCTGTGCAAATGTTACTAAATTCTCCGACGGGAAAAAGTGGAGGTGAGATTTTAAAAAGCCAACATAGTTTCCCGACGAGAAAATAGTTTTGAGCAAGGCTCATAATAGTGAAAGGAGGTGAACCATAGATTTTTGACTTTACTTTGAGTTTTTTAGTTGTATAATGATTCGCAGGAAGAAAAAACTATAGCAAATCGGAGGGTTTAAAAATGGTGGAGACAAAAAAGAAAGAAGAGAAATTACAGAGGAGCGATGAGAAGCAAAGACAGATAGAACTTACAGTTACGCAGATTGAAAAGACATTTGGCAAGGGCTCTATAATGAGACTTGGTAAGGATATAAAATTGGATGTTGCCTCAATACCGACTGGTGCAATCGGACTTGACCTTGCCCTGGACATTGGGGGCGTGCCGAGGGGAAGGGTAGTTGAAATCTTTGGTCCTGAAGCAAGCGGAAAGACTACATTGACCTTAAGTATTATTACAGAGACACAAAAAAGAGGTGGTGTGGCAGCTTTTATTGACGCCGAACACGCCTTTGACCCAACCTATGCAAAGAAGGTCGGGGTAAATCTGGATGAACTCTATATATCCCAGCCTGATACTGGTGAGCAGGCCCTGGATATTGCAGAGATGCTTGTGAGGAGTAATGCCATTGACCTTGTTGTAATAGACTCAGTCGCTGCGCTTGTACCTAAGGCAGAGCTCGAGGGAGAGATGGGCGAGCCTCATATAGGGCTTCAGGCAAGGCTTATGTCGCAGGCCTTAAGAAAGCTTACTTCTTCAATTGCAAAATCAAAGACCTGTGTGATTTTTATAAATCAGATAAGAGAGAAGATAGGGGTTATGTTTGGCAGTCCAGAGACCACTCCGGGTGGGAGGGCTTTGAAATTTTACGCCTCTGTACGATTAGATTTAAGAAAGATAACTTCAATAAAAGTGGGCGATACTGTTGTAGGCGCAAGAATCCGCGCCAAGGTCGTTAAGAATAAGGTTGCGCCACCATTCAGGCAATCTGAGTTTGATATTTTGCACGATGAGGGGATTTCAAAGTCGGGAAGCATAATCGATTTAGGGACTGAGATGTCCATAATTCAGAAGTCTGGTGCCTGGCTCCTATTTGGAAGTGAAAAATTAGGTCAGGGAAGAGATGCGGCACGCACATTTTTAAAACAGAATCCGAAGTTGGTAGTGGAAATAGAGAAGAAGATTAAGGAGATGGCTAAGGCACAGGAGCCGATTTAGGTGATATTTTAGAATTCCTTTCCGGGAAAGGAATGGGGGGAGTTATGAAAAAGACCGATTTGTTTATTTTGTTTATGATTTTTTTATTTTTAACAGGTTCAGTTTGGGCGCAGTCGACAACCGCTCCGGAAAAAGGTGCTATTGAACTGCAGGAGGCCTTTGTAAAGGTTGCAAAGGAGGTAGGTCAGGCAGTGGTGAGTATCAGCACAGAACATACAGAAAAAATACAGAGCCGCTATTATCTTGCACCATTTGAAGACGAATTTTTCAATCAATTCTTTAAGGATTTTTTCATAGTTGGTCCTGAAAGGGAATTTAAAAGAGTCGGGCTTGGTTCAGGCGTAATAATTGATAAAGAAGGATATATTCTCACAAACGAACATGTTGTGCGCAATGCAGAAAGAATAACTGTGACATTGTCTGATGGACGCGAGTTTTTAGGCGAGATTAAAGGAGCTGATGTGCGCTCAGACCTCGCAGTTATTAAAATAGATGCAAAGGAAGAATTGCCATATGCGAATTTGGGCGATTCAAATACTGTAAAGATTGGCCAGTGGGCAATAGCCATTGGAAATCCATTTGGTTTTGCTGTGCGGAACCCTGAGCCGACACTTACAGTAGGGGTCATAAGTGCTTTAAATCGTTCTCTGCCGAGGACAGATAGGCGCGAGAGGGAATATTATGACCTTATACAGACAGACGCAGCTATAAATCCTGGAAATAGTGGCGGACCCCTTGTAAATATTCATAGTGAGGTTATAGGAATCAATGTAGCTATATTTACGACGAGCGGCGGCTCTGAGGGTATAGGGTTTGCAATACCAATTAATTCAGCAAAGAGGATTGTTGGGGATTTAATAAAGGGCAGAAAGGTGCTTTATGGGTGGCTTGGTGTTAATATTCAGGATATAGACCAGAACCTCGCAGATTATTTCAAATTAAAGACCCTTGAGGGTGCATTAATAGCGCGTATAGTAAAAGATAGCCCTGCGGATAAGGCAGGGATAAAACCAGGCGATATTATAATTTCTTTTGCAGGTGAAAAGATAAAGAATACCCGTGAATTGATAAGAGAGGTTGCAAAATCCCCAGTAGGAAAGAAGGCGAGGGTAGGCGTGATAAGAAACGGGATTGAAAGGACATTTGAGGTTGAGATCTCAGCCAGGCCAGGGGAAGAAGAAGCACGTTTAGAATTAGGCAAGGAGGCCGAAAAGAAAGAGACAAGGTTTTGGAGAGGCATTGAGGTTAGTGAAATCACTCCAGAAATGGTAAATCGTTTTGGCCTATCAGGCGTCTCAGGGGTCGTGATTACAGGCATTGAGTCAGGCAGCCAGGCAGATGAGGCAGGACTTGTTCGAGGTGATATAATCTTTGAAATAAATAGAACCCCGATAAGCAATTTAGAGGATTATTATAAAGTAACAAAGGAGCTTAAAGGGGATGTATTGGTAGGGACATATAGAGGATATGTAATCATAAAGGAATAAACCTTGTTCAACCTACGCGGTTGAACATATCGGTTGAACATATGTTCAACCGCGTAGGTTGACTTGCTAGATGAATACTGACGAGATTCGTAAGAGGTTCTTAAAGTTTTTTGAGGAACGCGGGCATAAGATATTCCCCAGCGATTCGCTGGTTCCTAAAGACGACCCAACGCTTTTATTTACAAGCGCCGGGATGAATCAGTTTAAAGAGGCATTTTTAGGTAATACTAAGGGCATTAGGCGCGCAGCGAGCTGCCAGAAATGCCTTCGGACCGCTGACCTGGAGAAGGTGGGCATTACCCCTGACCACCACACCTTCTTTGAGATGCTCGGAAATTTTTCCTTTGGCGATTATTTTAAGGAAGAAGCGATTCAGTGGGCCTGGGAGTTTTTGACTGAGGATTTAGGTCTTAGGAAAGAGGATTTATGGGTCTCTGTGTACAATCAAGACCTTGAGGCATTTAAGATATGGAAGGAGAGAATCAGGGTTCCAAAAGAGAGGATTTTAAAATTTGATGAGAAGGAGAATTTCTGGCCTTCAAATGCGCCAAAGGATGGCCCGAATGGTCCCTGCGGCCCCTGTTCTGAGATTTTCTTCGGAGGGCCGGATGGCATTGAGGTATGGAATCTGGTCTTTACGCAGTTTGATAGAAAGGATGCGGGCGTGCTTGAAGACCTGCCCAGTAAAAATATTGATACAGGGATGGGTTTGGAGCGCATTGCAAGGGTAATGCAGAAGAAGAAGACCAATTTTGATATAGATATATTTGTCCCAATCGTTGAAGCGATAAAGGAAATTTTAGGCTCAAAGGAGGTTTCTCAGCGAGAGATTTTTGCAATTGCAGACCATATCAGGGCAATAAGTTTTGCAATCTGCGATGGGGTTATGCCTTCAAATGAGGAAAGGGGCTATGTAATCCGAAAGCTTATTAGAAAGTCATTCTGGTATGGGAAAAATTTAGGCCTGAAAAAACCATTTTTATATAAATTGGTCGTGGTTGTAGCAAGGACTATGAAGGAGAGCTATCCTGAGCTTTTGTTGCGCAGGGAGAATATAGCAGAGATTGTGTTAGAGGAAGAGAAGCGATTCAGGAATACCTTGGAAGAAGGGATGCAGAGACTCAGCGAAATTCTTTCAGACCTCAAGAAAAGGAAAGAAAAGATTTTACCTGCTGAGCAGGCATTCAAGCTTTATGATACCTATGGGTTTCCTATTGAATTGACGCAAGAGGTATCAAAGAAGGAAGGCATTGAGGTGGAGCTGAAGGGTTTTGAAGAGGCGTTGCAAGTCCAGCGTCAGGCCTCACGGCAGAAGACTGCAATAGAATCTACAATATTTTATAGAAAGGAAGAGGGGCTTGCTGATATAGGAGGTCTAATTAAGGATATTAAAAAAACAGAATTCTTGGGTTATAAAGCCACTGAATCTTCAGAGACTATCAAGGCCATTATAAGAGAAAATAAAAGATTGGAAACTCTCAATGAAGGCGAAGAGGGTTATATGCTTTTCGATAAAACCCCTTTTTATGGAGAAGAAGGTGGCCAGGTTGGAGACACGGGAGTTTTGAATACAGCTTCTTCAAAGGCAGAGGTTTTGGACACAAAGCTGTTTGATAAATGGCTCCTTCACAAAGCAAAGGTTATAAAAGGTGTCTTTAAAACAGGTGATGAGGTTCATTGCAAGGTGGAGGTTCAAAGGAGGCTTGACATTGCAAGGAATCACACTGCAACACACCTGCTTCAGGCAGCACTCAGAAAGGTTTTGGGCCTCCATGTGCAGCAGTCAGGGTCTTTGGTTGAGAAGGACAGATTGCGATTTGACTTTACTCATTTCAAGGCCCTTGAAGAGGAGCAGGTCTTAAGGATAGAGGACATAATAAATGAGAAGATAAGACGCGATGACCCTGTTGAGACAGAAATCCTAAATTTTGAAGAGGCAAAGAGAGCTGGGGCTATTGCACTCTTTGGAGAAAAGTATGAAGAAAAGGTAAGGGTTGTATCTATTGGAGATTATAGCAAGGAGCTCTGCGGCGGGACTCATACAAAGCAGACAGGTGAGATTGGACTATTTAAGATAATATCTGAGAGTTCAATTGCAAGCGGGACAAGAAGGATTGAGGCCTTGACCGGGAGGGCTTGTTTTGAATTCTTACGACAGAGGGATAAATTGCTCAAAGAGCTTTCCAAGAAGATAAAAGTTTCTCCAGAAAAACTCCCTGAGGAAATAGATGAAATGCTTAAAGAAAATAAAGAATTAAAAAGCGAGATTGAAGCATCTGTTTTTGATGGGGTAAAGGAGAAACTGAAACTTCTCCTTTTGAATACACCTGAGACAAATGGAGTAAAAATGATAGTTTCAAAACTTGAAAATCTGAACATCGCTTTATTGAGGGAGAGCGCAGATATCTTAAAAAAAGAGGCAAATAGCGGCCTTATAGTACTCTTTTCGCTAAAGGATGATATTTTATCAGCTGTAGTTGGTGTGACTGAAGACTTGAATAAGAAGGGCCTGGATGCAAAGGCTATTTTGGATGAGATTGGAAATATTGCAGGCATAAAAGGGGGCGGCAGAAAAGACCTTGCGCAGGCAGGGGGAAGGATTAGTATAGATTTGGATAATTTGGTAGAAAAGACGAAAGAGATTATAGAAGGTTTTCTTCCGCAATGAAAATCTTAAGGCTTTCCAGCAAAGAGTTACAGAAAATCTGCAGCAGGGTTTATTGCAATAAAAAGCGCATAGAAGAAAAGGTGCGAAGGATTGTAGAGGAGGTTCATCTAAATGGGGATGAGGCCCTGCTCAAATTTACTAAGAAGTTTGACGGGGTAAAACTTACAGCAAAAGACCTGAGGGTATCTGAAAGCGAGATAAATGGTGCCTACCAGAATATTGAACCTGCCTTTTTTGATATCTTAAAGGCAATATTTGAGAATATAGAGAGGTTCTATAAAAAAGAGCTTAAAAAGCCCTGGCGGGTGAAGGATGGGGATGGCGCAGAATTGGGCAGACTCTTTAGACCTATTGAGAAGGTGGGTATTTATATCCCAAGTGGTACAGCCCCGCTTGTATCAACTGTTTATATGACGGTTTTGCCTGCTAAACTGGCAGGGGTTGAGAGGATTGTAATCGCATCGCCGCCAAATAAATCCTGCCAGATTGATTCGAATATACTGGTAGTTGCAAATATCTTGAAGGTGAGTGAGATTTATAAGATGGGCGGGGCGCAGGCAATAGCTGCGCTTGCCTTTGGCACAAAGACTGTCCCAAGGGTGGATAAGATTGTAGGGCCTGGGAATGCCTATGTTACTGAAGCAAAGAGGCAGGTCTTTGGTTATGCAGATATTGATATGCTTGCAGGTCCAAGTGAGGTAGTGATTATTGCAAATCAGTTTTCAAATCCTAAGTTTGTAATAGAGGACTTAAGGGCACAGAGTGAGCATTCAGGCGGGCTTTCAATATTGATTACTACCTCAAGGAGGTTTGCAAATTTAATTAAAAAAGAGGTGGAGCGAGGATATATAATCCTGGCAAGGAATCTTGACCACGCTGTTGAGATTGCAAATTCTATTGCACCCGAGCATTTAGAGATATTGACCAATAAACCTAAACGGCTGTTGAAGAAGATTAAAAATGCAGGCGCGGTCTTTTTAGGCCCTTATTCGCCAACAGCGATTGGCGATTATTGGGCAGGCCCCAGCCACGTCCTGCCTACCTGTGGGACTGCAAGGTTCTTTTCTGGCTTAGGGGTTAAGGATTTTATAAAGACCACACACTTTGTCTCTTATTCAAAAAAGGCGCTTGATAAGGCAAGGCAATCTATTGAGAAGTTGACTTCGTTGGAAAAGCTGCCCAGGCATTTTGAATCTGTGAAGGTCAGGTTTGACTGAGGGGGAAAATTGAGGGGGGAATATGAAAAAAAGAATAGCAGAGGTTAGAAGAAAGACTAAAGAGACGGATATACATGTGAAATTAAATATAGATGGAAAAGGCGATTTCAAGATAAAGACAGGCATTGGTTTTTTAGACCATATGCTTGAATTATTTACAAAACATGGCCTATTTGATATGGAGATTAAAGCCAGAGGTGATTTAGAAGTTGACATACATCATACAAATGAGGATATCGGCATTCTATTAGGAGAGGCCTTTAAAAAAGCATTGCTCGATAAAAAAAGAATCAAAAGATTCGGGACTAGCCATGTGCCTATGGATGGTTCATTGGTGAGGGTATCTCTGGACATAAGCGGGAGGTCATCTCTTTATATTTTGAATGAAAGCGGTAAGTCCATTCCAAAGGGCTATAAAAGGGGATATTCATTCAAAGAGGCAGAGCAGTTTTTGAGGGCATTTGTATTTCATAGCGGGATAAACCTAAATATCGGAATCCTTTCTTCAGATGGGGATTTGCATCACATTGTGGAAGCAATCTTTAAGGCCTTAGGAAGGGCACTTGACACTGCAACACAGATTGAGCCGAGGATAAGAGGGGTGATGTCAACGAAGGGTTGCATATGATTGCAATCATAGACTATGGCATGGGAAATTTGCGGAGTGTACAGAAGGCATTTGAAAGTGTTGGAGCAGATGCGAGGATAAGTTCTTCTTTGAAGACTATAATAGATGCGGAAAAGATAGTATTGCCGGGGGTGGGTGCATTTGGCGTCGCTATGAAGGAATTAGAAAAGAGACGGCTTTTGAAGGCTATAAAGGCTCTAATAAAAGGGGGAAGGAATTTTTTAGGACTGTGCTTAGGGATGCAGGTCTTGTT
>JBBIOC010000011.1:11315-20728 GCA_037443585.1 Candidatus Omnitrophota bacterium | reverse complement strand
TGTATCTTCTCATCTGTGCTAATCTGTGCAAAATAGTTACTTTTGAGCAACCCTCATATTTATTGATATCTAATAAATATCCTTTCTATGGCTTCTTCATTTACCTTAACCTTTGAATTCTGTTTTAGAGTCTTTATCCATTCCTCCATAAGGGCTGTCTCCTTCTCCTGCCTTATTGCCCTCTGGATATCACCTTTTACTTTCGACAATGGTTCTTTTCCACCACTTGCTTTGTAATATTCCTCTATCTCATCGTCATATACATGAACAGCACCTGAAATATCCTTGCTCTTCCTTTCAAGCAAAAGCTTTATCAGTGTCTGTTCCCAGTACCTCTCTATGGCCTTCATAAAGTCCCTATCCTTATCCAAACCTAATTCTTGAGCCTCTTGTAATAATATTTCTTTTTCGATTATCCTTTCAAGAAATTCTTTTCTCCCTTCAGTTGTTTTAAGCATTGCTTTTTCATCATAAGGTGCATTTTTCAAATCATATTCCAAATCTTCAACAGTCATTTTATAATTATTAATTTGAGCTACAATCTCTTTCTGAATACCCCTTTCACCACAGCCTAACAAAATAAAACCTATTAAAACCACCAAAGTTAACACTTTCATACCCTACCTCCCTCATCTTGCTCCAATTGAAAATAATACCACTGGAACAGTTTTTAATAAAATCTTAAAGTCGAGACCCAAAGACCAGTTGTCAATATATTCCAAATCTAATTTCATCCATTTTCCAAAATCAACATTGTTTCTACCATTTACCTGCCATAGACAGGTAAGCCCTGGTTTCATACTGAGTCTTCTGCGTTGCCAAACCTCATATTTATCCACTTCCTCAGGGATAGGGGGCCGTGGTCCTACAATAGACATCTCGCCACACAGAACATTAAATAACTGCGGCAGCTCATCCAGACTCGTCCTTCGCAAAAAATTTCCAAATCTTGTAATACGCGGGTCATTCTTCATTTTGAATGCAGGGCCATTGAGTTCATTCAGAACCTCCAGTTGCTTCTTCTTCTCCTCTGCACCATTTACCATTGTTCTGAATTTATACATCACAAATCTTCTACCATTTAGACCACATCTGGTCTGTCTGAAAAAAACCGGTCTGCTAGAAGTCAGAAGAATTAACATTCCAATAACAACAAAGATAGGCATCAAGACCACCAGTCCCACTACTGAGGCAATTATATCAAAAGAATGCTTTATAAACAATTGCCATTCTTCTCCGATAGTAGTTTCAAACCTTAAGATAGGCAAACCATCCAAATCAGTCTGTCTTGCCTTTGCAATCTTTAAATCAAACAAATCTACTGCGATATTTGCCTTTATGCCCTCTACCTCACAGGCCTTGATATAAGGCTCTAAAAGATTGAGCCAAGAACGGGGTGTCAACAACCTCTCTATGTAGAAGCTCTGGTATATCTTTTAGTAAGCCGATTATCTTAATCCTCTCTACTACTTTTCCAAGAAGCTCTTTGTCATTGTCAATTAGCCCAACAATTCTAAATCCCCACTCTCTATGGGCTCTGATAAGTCTTATAAAATTTTCAGCCCTCCTTCCAGTTCCCACAATCAAAAGGTTTCTATAATTATATCCCTTCTTTCTTACATATCTAAAAAAGAAAATTATAAATAGTTTTTCTAAAATTAAAAGCGATGCTGCTACGCTAAAAAATAATATTAAGAATGACCTGCTGACAAAATCCAATTTAAAAATAAATAAAATTGTGCTTAAAAAAATCCCAGTAAAGACTGCAGAACGAATAATAATCCAAATTGCCTTTAAGTAACCTCTGACTCGGAAAGACTTATACATTCCTCCAAAAATCAGCATCAGACTCCATAGCGGAAGAACAAAAGATAAAAGAATAGAATACTGTCTAAATGAATGGAGTTCACCAAAAACTACATCTTCTGGAAACAGGTCAAACCTATAAAATGAATGGATGTATTGCCTTAAAAAGTATGCAAGGAAAAATGAAAAGACAATAACAAAGGCATCAAAGAATATCAACAATTTTCTTAAAAAATCTTCTCTTTCCTTTATCATTAGTAGTCCTCTAAATAAAGCACAGATGGGCACAGATTATCCGCCTTCGCTTACGCTTCGGCGAGACCTCGTCCGCCTCACCAAATCTATGAAATAAATTTGGCGGGCGAGACCTCGCCGAAATGAATATGAAGGCGGGAAAGATACAAGATGATCACAGATTTTAATCTGTGCTAATCTTGCATCTTTTAAACTTGTGATCATCTGTGCTATATAATTTCCTATGCTGTGAATTATTTTTCATTACTCAAAGACCTGCGTATGCTTCTAACAATCTTAGGCTAAAGCTCTCAAAAGAAAATTCAGCCTTTTTTCTCTTTGTCATAAGTTCCATTTGAAATCTCTTATTCTCATCATCCAGCAGAGTAAGCAACTTTTCTGAAAAATCGTTTATATCATTATCTTTAGCATATATTGCACAAGGGCCTGCTATTCTTTGAGTCTCTTTCAAATCAAAACTCACAATCGGGCGTTCAAAGGCAATGTATTCTATAATCTTATTCATTGTAGATATATCGTTTAATTCATTCTTTGGGTCAGGGGCAAGGCAGATATCAGCTGTTGAAAGATACTCAAAGAGCTCTCTATCAGGAATCCTTCCAGTAAAAGTCACAAATTCCTCAAGCCTTAAGGTGTTGGTCAGTTCTACAAGATAGTCAAATGAATCTCCTCCACCTATAAGAACAAACTGAATATCTCTCCTGTCTTTAAAATGAACGATTAAATCTATGGAACGTATTAGATTCTCAACTCCATCCTGAGGTGCCATCACCCCTAAATAGATAGCCAGATACTTTTTTTTATTTTTTAATTCCTCTTTCAGCATCACCCTTTTTAGCTGTGAACCATCAAATCCTGTGCGCACAACAAAAACTTTATCTCTTTTTACCTTTCCTCTTTTTAGTGCTACCTCCTTATAAAAATTGTTTGTAGAAATAATCCTATCTGCAGTTCTATATGTTAACCATTCAAGAAAAAGCAATGCTCTATAAAAAAAATCTTTTTTATTTTGCCCAAACTTCGCCAGATATACCTCTGGGCAGAGGTCATGTTGGTCAAAAATAAACTTTTTCCCAAATATCTTATAGAATAAACCAATAAGAAAAAATGTATCAGGTGGATTGCAGGCATGGATTATATCAAAACCTCTCTTTAAAAATATCTTTAGTGTTAGAAGGAAAATGGCCACCCAACAATAAAAAAATTCCCACAAGAAACTAAAGACCTCTTTTGTAGCAGGAGGGCTTAAAAACCTATAAATCTCTATCCCATCTAATAACTCATATAAAGCCTGACCTTTTGACTTTGGGGATATAACAGCGACGTTATACCCTGCCCTTTTAAGAACATTTGCTTCAAGCCAGACACGCCTATCAAAAGGCACAGAAAGGTTTTCTACTAAAATTAATATCCTACCAGCAGAGTCCATAATATCTTTTTCCAAGAATATTTTTAGCAGAATCTAAACCTACAAGGTCTATTAGAATCTGTCTTTTGTTCATCAACTTAGGCAGTCTTCTGAATTCAGGTATATTATGAGCTACAACTAATACCTCAGATGAATCTAACGCATCCTTTAGTGTTTTACAAAGATTCTCACTTATATGAGGAATCTCTTTCTGGATATATCTCTTATTTGCA
Source organism: Candidatus Omnitrophota bacterium (assembly GCA_037443585.1). Taxonomy (GTDB): domain Bacteria; phylum Omnitrophota; class Gorgyraeia; order Gorgyraeales; family JBBIOC01; genus JBBIOC01. The sequence continues at coordinate 17,026 of JBBIOC010000011.1, read as the reverse complement.
CCAAAGAGCTTTGCAAGAGAGACGTTTCTATCATATATCTTCAAACTCAGACCTTTACCTATCAATGCCTCTGAAAGTTTAACAAAAGGACTTTCTCTTAAATCGTCTGTCCCGGGTTTAAAACTCAAGCCCAAAAGTGCTATTTTTTTCTTTTTTAATTTTAATATCAGCTCTATGCCTTTTTTTAATTGTAGTTCGTTTGACATCAGCGTCCCTTCTAATAAGGGTAAGTTTATATCCTTTTTTGTAGAGAGATGAATGAGGGCAGTGAGGTCCTTTATCAAACAAGAACCTCCAAATGCAAAACCACTTTTCAAATAGGCACTTGAGATGTTGAGTTTCTTATCCATATAAAAAATTTTAAGCACCTCTTTAACATTGATATTCAATCTCTGACAAATATTTCCAATCTCATTAGCAAAGGAGATCTTCAGGCCGTGGAATGCGTTATCAATATACTTAACCATCTCTGCTGTCTTTAAATCTGTCTTGACCGCTGGTGAGTTTACAAATTCTTGATAGAGCCTTTCAAGCAAATCTCCGCTCTTTTTATCCTTTGAGCCTATGATTGTCCTTGAAGGGTTATAAAAATCCTCTAAAGAATCTCCTTCTCTTAAAAATTCAGGATTTACAGCCACCCCAAAATCTCTACCCGCTTTTTTCCCAGAGTTTCGCTCTAATATTGGAATTATAAATCTTTCTGTTGTGCCTGGCAAAAGTGTGCTTCTTATTACAATTAGATGATAGGTCTTTATAAATCTCAGAATCCTTCCTATCTCCTTTGAGACCCTCTTTATAGAAGAGATGTCTTGAGAGCCATTCCCATTAGCAGGCGTCCCTATACATATGATTGAAACCTCTGTATTTTTTATTGCATATTTTGTATCTGTTGTGGCAATTAGCTTTTTTCTCTTCACAGCTTCAAGGATTAGGTCCTCTATGCCTTTTTCGATAATAGGACTTCTCCCCTGATTTATAATTGAGACCTTTTCAGGATTTATATCCACACCGATAACAATGTGTCCATTCTTTGAGAGGCAGGCGCTCATAATAGTGCCCACATATCCAAGTCCAAAAATACTTATATGCATTCTGAGCTCCTTAATATCCTAAACTACCTTTATCGCCGTATTAAATACCGCATTTCCCAAAAATCTATTCCTCCCTATCAGTGTTGTGGATTTTATCTTTTTCCCAAACCTTCTAGACTGCCAACCTGCTATAGGATACACAGAACCAGATTCCAGATTCCATTGCAACTTTGTATCTAAAACCATACTTATACAAATTCCCATATTTTCAATATTTAAAATATTTTTCTGCACCATATTCACTTTACACTCACTTGAGAAATGAAAAAATATCTCAGTCAAATGTTCTTTTTTTGCATATATATTGTCGTATATCTTCCAGGTAGATTCTCTTTTATTATAATTGACCTGCCTTTTATGTAGAACCGGGTCCCTTAATTTTAAATAACCTGTATGTAAGCCCTCTACATAATCATATCCCTCTTTGCTCTCCCAGCATCCCAAAAAAGGCCTTGCCTTCCTGCCCCATAAAAATGGACCGAGCGATTCAGACTGGTCCTTTCCATCAATCCTTATAGTATTATGGCTGGCAGTACCTTTAAAATAGTCCCGCCATATGCCACCCAAGTGATAAAGATACGTCCCTGGATCTACTAAAAATTCTTTTCCATCTATACTTAATGTCAGACTTAAACAGTCTGCATGTCCGTGTGCAGCGATGGAAAGGTATCCAAGCCCACTGCAATCAAATATCATTACCTCTTCAGTTCCTGAGTACCCATTTGAGCGCATAATATAATATCCACTCTCAGTCAAAGCCTTTGAAGGCAATTTAAAAGTAAGAGTTTCTAGTTGATTGAATCTCTCAAGCCCCTTCTTTCCAAAAAGCCATAGGTTTTTTTCATCAAATCCCCAGCCATCAAATTTGAAACCTTTTTTATTGAAAAGAACTGCAGCACTTACGACAAGAGACCTCAAATTATTAAAATTAATGTCTTCTGAAAACCTTATAGCAAAACCATCATCAGAATCACCTATAAAAGGCGCATTCCCTTTTGAATCCATAAGGTTTATTAAAAAATTGACCATTTGTTCAAATCTCTTATAGATAATCTCAGGTAACTCAATATTATTCTTTTTTGCCAATAAAATTGTTTGTAGATAAAAATCCATTACGAACCCCTGATAATGAATTGCCTGCTCTTTAGTTCCACCATCTTCAAACGTCTGTCTTTCAATCTCTTCAGCCAAAATCTTAATCCCTTTTTCTCGCCAGCGTTTTGAATCTTTAAACTCAGGGAATAAAACACCAATAATGAATAAGGCAGATGCTTCTCCTATCAAGTGATTATTGGCAGAAGAAGAAAAGAAAGAAAGATTCTGATAAATAAATTTTGTCTGCATAAAAATTGAATTTAAAAAAATCTTGTAGAACCTGCCTTCCAATAAACCTGCCTCTTTTGTCAGACTGTATGCCCAGACCCAGGAGATAAGCCTTATAGCAGTCTCCAATGGACTCTTCCAGTCTTCTCCCTTATATGGTGGATTCTGCTCAATCCAATCTAAGATATCTCTACAAATCTTCTTTGCAAATATTGAATCTTTAGTAATAAGATACACCTTTGCAAGTGTAAAGAGATACTGTTGCCGATTTCTATGCCAGCCAATCTCTCCTTCTGAAATAATCCTTTCAGCAAACTTTAAGATTCTCTCTTTTTCTTTAATAAAATTGGCTTTGTATAAACTTAAGATATCATCCATATCCTCTGAAGAAATAAAAAATTTACCCAGAGTTGAATTAGAAGCCGTATCTGCGTAAATCTGCGTTTGATCTGCGAGAATCTGCGTTAAGAAATAGTTCTTAACAATATTTTTTACCATTCTAAAAAATCTATAAACTACTTCATAAAAATCCATAGCTAAAAGTCTATCTTTATACCACCTTAGAGATTTCTTTATATTATCCTGCCTATCTTCTATGACTCTATACAAAATCTCTCGCCATCTATCCGCCATAGTTTCATTTGTAAAGCCTTCTATAACTGTTCTGTATGCATTCCTGGAATAAATCTCCCAAAGACTTTCATTTTTAAGTACTAAATCTATTGCCCGGGCAAAATCCTCTTCTTCGCCAGTATCAATTACCCTTGAATTAAATCCATCTATTGCAAGGTCTTTCAAATCCCCAACACCAGCAATCACAGGCACTGTGCCACAGGCCATTGCCTCAATAGCAGAAAGGGCCAGGCCTTCATGCTTAGATGTTAGGACAAACGCCCTTGAGCAATTTAAAAAATCTTCGACATTTGAGTTAAAACCTAAAAAATCAACATTCTTTTCTATTCCTAATGCCATAGCCTTTTTTTTCAAAAGACTTTCAAGTGAACCCCTGCCTAAAATTGCTGCCTTTAAGTTTCTATATCCATAGTCTTCTCTTAATACTTTTACAACCTTTAAAAATTTATCTATTCTCTTTCTATAGATTAGCTCACCAATAGTCAAAATATCATAAGAGAACTCTTTCCTATCTGGAGAAAATCTTTCTGTATCAACAGAGCTTGGAATTATAAAAATTCTATCCTCTTTCAAACCCTTCTTTAAAAGGAATTGTTTTGTTTTGTTTCCTGTTACTGTTATAAAATTACATTTTTTAAGAATCTTTATAAAAAAAGTTTCTAAAATCAAATTTGCTTTCTTTAGCCTTGAAAGTAGGCTATTATCACAGGAATATCCGCCGCCTTCTATTTCAGAAGACCCACCAATTATATTTATACAGACAGGCTTTCTAGAAACCTTTCCAGCTAAAAAGGCATTTAGCCCGTGCGGCACAAAAGAATAGGCCATTATCAAATCAGGCCTTTTTAAAAAAACAAAAAGCATAACTAAATAAAATTTATAAAGCCACCTGAAAATAGAACTCTTCCTAAATAGCTTCATTAAAAAAGCTGGCGGAGTGATATATTGTACTCTTCCAAGCTCAGGACCCTTTGTATCTGAGACCATAAAAATCCTCTCAACCTCAGGCAACAAAATTAATGGCTTGAGTTTTGCCTCTGTAAGATTTCTATTTAATGTAGTCGTTATTAATATCTTCATACCTCAATAAAGCCTTCCCATCCAGCATGAGGCTTAAAATCAGCACACCTTCCTACAAAACCTAAGATCCCTTTATTCCATTCATCTATATTTGATAGGCATACAATATCTTCAGGCCTTAAATTTGTAATAGCTAACCCATTCTGCGAAAATACATTTTTCAACTTTGGTATTTTATTAAAATCAAAACCCATCAGCCTTGCTGAAACAAGGTCCACGCTAGCCCAGTCTCTTCCCATAATCAATAGACCTGATTCCTTTGTATCGGGTGCAAGTGGGCCATTTCCCTGACCGCCTTTTATCCCATCTACTATGCTAAAGAGTTTTCTCTGAGGTTCCTTTTTTAGCTCGCCATTCTTATCAGCATAGAGGACAATCTTATTTATATCCAGTATGGTGCGCCAGATAGTGTCATTACCATGCCAGTTCCCTGAACGGAGAGTCTGATTATTAGCGACATCCCAAAAAAGTTTTGCAAATTCTTTCAAAGGCACAATGCAATAGCCAAACTTGTCTCCAAACTTTGCTAGAATATTTTTAATTACCCTCAAGATACGCCATTCCAGCCTTTCTTTAAATGTAGAATTTGGGAACTGGTCTCCACCTTCGCAAGGCGTCCCTTCACAGAAATGAGGCAGCCAGTTCCTATCGCCTGTGATGCCCACCATATTCTTAAGAGAGACAGTAATCCCTGCCTTTTTATGAACCTTAAGCTTCGGAAGGCCTATGATTATATCTGAATTCAGAATTGTATTTGGTATCAAATATTCATTTCTATTATTACTATGATGGTTATATATATCATCTAAATCATACTCTGCACCCCGAAGCCATTTATATCTCAAACCCATATCTGAAAACAGACTAAACCTTCCAATGTCAACGGTAGTATAACCAAGCGCATCTCCTGTGAGTCTAATTCTCTTAACAATTATTCCATTTCTTTTGACCACCCACTCTCTTCTGATATCCACAATATCTATATTAAATCCTGCCTCATTTTTATAAAAATCTCTTATCTGAAGAAGGCCAGTAAGCTTCAATATCTTTTCAAAATCAGTATCATTCAGTGGCCCATCTGCAATAGTAATCTTTCCCTTACCTTTTAAAGCTATAAAGACATAATCCAAAACTACTCTTATAACAGAACCGTGGCTTATCATAGAAAAGATTTCACCTTTTGGGTTTTCATTAAAATCCCTGACAAAATTTGGCTTTATAACTACACTATCCCCCGACTTAATAAGCCCTCTAAAAGGATTCCAGTAAGCCGTATTAAAATTCTCCCTGTCCATCCCTAAAACAAAAAATAGATTCCTTATTGACTCATAGACCTTATTTTCGGGATCAGTCTCTTTGAAATCAAATGGATACTCAGGGTAAATGTGGGGCGGAAAGAATGGGGGTCTCTTTGGATAATCCGCCCCTTTTTGTAAATATATACCTACAAAGTTTTTTTCTAACATCTCACCCTCGAAATAACCGAACAGAATTTACCATCTTCTGTCCGTTCAATATGAGAGACCTGCTGCAAATCTATATGTATACTACTCCCAATCCGATTTTTTAAATTCTCAAATAGCT
>JBBIOC010000011.1:7962-11258 GCA_037443585.1 Candidatus Omnitrophota bacterium | reverse complement strand
GTCCACTGTTTCCTGAATTATCTGGGCTTCAAATATCCCTTTAAGTCCTTTAAATATATGGTCAAGCCTTCCTATAAAGTTTCCTTCGGGTGTAACTAAAATTTCATCTTTTCTACCAAGGGGGTCTTTTACTAAAAGAAAGGCCCTCCCACAGTTACAAGTCGCTTCCAAAGGTATTGCTAAGTCTTCTGTATTGTATCTAATAATGGGCATAGAGAGATTTATCAGGCTTGTTCCAATAAGTTCTACAAAATTATTCTTATATGGCAGAAATTCGCATATGCTATATTCTGGAAAGATATGATAATTTCCTTTTTCACAATTTCCTATCATTAAAACCCGCTCAGCATTTCCATATAAATCAAAGACCCTGCAAGCAAACTCTTGCTCTATAACTTCCCTCTGAAGATCGGAAAGTGTCTCTGAAGAAGTAAAGACTGCCTTTACAGGTATCTTGGGTAAGTTTTCTTCTCTCATAAGTTTACTTAAAATAAATATTGAAGAAGGATATGCTTCTATAAAAACTGGAGAAAATCGCTTTATCTGGTCTATATAAAACTTTAGATTCTTCTGCGAAATATGATATGAAGACATTAACAATTCATTCTGAGCTGGATTATATCTCCAAAATGGAGGTTCTTTTCTATTCGCAGACACAATTAGCTCTCCTCTCAAGGTAATCTTTCTGTCTCCAATATTTACACCTGCCCATCTCTTCTGCCTCCACAGAAATGCACTCTCAAAATTTATTGAGGCCAGATCGCGATAGAGCTTCAAAGGGGTTCCAGTCGTCCCGCTTGTATAGGCCTTTTTCAAGGGCAAAAATCCTCTTTTAGAAATAAACTCCTTCTCCCTGCCCCTGATATCTCTTTTTGTAAGAATAGGGAGTTTTTTTAAATCCTCTATTGTAAGAATATCTTTAGCGCCTAAATTATTATTTTTAAAAATTCTACGGTAATAGGGTGAAGATTTTGAGGCTATCTTTATAAGTTCTCTTAATCTCTCTTCTTGTAGGTTTTCTAGTTCCTCTTTGCTATACCACTGCGTCTCTTCAAGAAATGACAGTAACTTTTTAAAATCCTGCCCTTCTCTTAGCGATTTATAAATAAACCCTTTTATAGCTATATTAAAATCTTTAAGTTCTGTCTTAATGGTTCTTGAATTTAAATCCTCCAAAATCATTTTCCATCTTTGTGAGGCCTCTTCTATCGTATATCTTCTGATAATTGAATTTCGGGCATTCTGAGAATATCTTAAAAACTTTGATTCATCTTTTAATAAACTCAAGATTTCTGATATAAAGGAATCTCCATAAAAATCTCTAATAATTATTGAGTTTATTCTGTCCTCTAAAATATCGCTCAAATCACCCACACATGTAGAGACAACAGGAAGCCCACATGCCATTGCCTCAAGGACTGAAAGGGTGAGTCCTTCGTGTTCAGAGGTCAGGACAAAGACATTTGAACTATTTAGATAGAATCCTACTTCATCCCTACGACCTAAGAACTTGATATTGTTATTAAGTTCTAAACGTTGTGAAAGCTCTATCAACTTTTTCTTTAGGGGGCCATCTCCCAAAATCACTGCCTTTATATCCGATTTATATTTTTTTAAGCCTGAAACAATTTTTAAAAATAGATCTATTCGTTTGGACCTGACAAGCCTGCCAACTGTAATCAAATCGAATGACTTCTTATACATAATAGGATAAAATCTATCTGTATCTACGATACTCGGCAAAATCCATATCTTATCTGGCATTATCCCATTTTTTAACAAAAACTCTTTTGACCTAGAACCTGTAACTGTAATTAGGTCACACCTTTTTAGCATCTCGCGAATCAACGACCTTGATAAAACATTCCAGTCACTTATATTGCACAATCTCTCACGTTGAGGTAATCCTAAAATATTGGCGACTACAGGAATCCTAAATAATTTCCCTACCAAAAATGCATTGATTGAATGGGGAATGACTGCATAGCCCATTACTACATCCGGCCTTTTAAAGGCAGCGATATACAAAAGAATAAATAGTTTTAGGGCCGCGCGCATAATAGGAATCCTGCCAAAGAGTTGATATAGATGCCTATTTATATGCACATATCTAACCTTTGGTAAAGCAGGACCTTTTATATTCGACACATATATAATCTCTTCTACTTCAGATAGCCTTATCAGAGGTTTAAGCTTTGCCTCTGTAAGATTTCTATTTAACGAGCTTGTTACTAATATCTTCATTTGTTCCATTACCCTTATAAAACATAACTGCATCTGTTGGAAAATGAGCACGGTCCAGCAATTTAAAGACCCTGATGTCAAGGCCTTCTTCAAAATTTATACATACACCAAGCTCATCAGGGTCCATTTTAGAGATAACAAACCTAAAGTGGTCATTTGGTTTAATCAAAAAACCTTTCTCTGTTTTTATATCTTTAAAACTGTTTTTTAAAATCCTTATATATTCAATCTTCTGTTGAGTATTGCTATTATTCTGTACTTCCACATGTAAAGACCATACCGCCTCTGGCCAATAAAAATTATTTGTATTCATTTAATCTCATAATATTTGTGGGTATTGAACATCTATTACAAATATATAATCCATTCATTGATTGAAGGCCCACAGTATTTGTATTTAAACCAATACGTTCAACTAAAAGATTCTTACATTCTGGGCAATATGTATTTAGGGCATAGTGATTAAAGACATTTCCTAAATAGCAATGTTTTATTCCTCTTTCTTTTGCTAACCTCCATGCCCTTTCCACTGTTTCAAGCGGGGTCCTGCATACATTAGTGTGTTTATAAGCAGGATGAAAACGGACAAAGTGAAGTGGTATATCACAAGAGAGATTATTTTTAATCCATTTTATAAGTTTGAGATAATCCTCTTCCTTATCATTTAAGTCTGTAACAACTAAGTTACTTATCTCTAAATAATAGCCTCTATCAAATACCCTTTTTGCTCCATCCAGCACTGGTTCAAGCCAACCCTTGGTGATTCGGCTATAGGTTTGGGGATTTATCGCCTTAATAGAGATGCTGAAGATATCTATCACTTCAAAAAGTGCATCGATTGCCTCTGGGCTTAAAAAGAAGGCAGACTTAAAGAGATTCAGTAAGCCAAATTTCTTTGCCAATCTTCCTGTCTCTAAGACAAACTCAAACCAGACCGAAGGGTCATTATAAGTCCATGACAATATCTTTATACCCTTTCCAAGTGCTATATCTACTATCTGCTGAGAAGAATAGTCAAATACCTCTCTTGGGTCAACATGTTCAATTTGAGA
>JBBIOC010000011.1:0-7948 GCA_037443585.1 Candidatus Omnitrophota bacterium | reverse complement strand
CCAGATTACAGCCCACATTACCTAAGGATAATATGCGGCTACCTGGCTCAAAGTGAAAGACTGCATCGGTTTCAATAAATTCTTCTGTAATACACGTTGCCTTGCCATAGGTAAGCGCATAGAGCGTGCCATTTTCATTTCTTCTAACCTTACAGAATCCAGTCTGATTTTCTTCAATCAGACATCTGCGTGGACAAAGATTACATTGTACCTTTCTATCTTTTAGTTTCGTATATAGAAGTGCCTCATGTGTTGCAGGGAAAGTTATCATGATTCCCCCTGTTTTATAAAGGGTCTGAATTTTCCGCTTTTATCCCGCGGGATATATGAGACCTTATCAATAGAAACCTTCGTATCTTCGCCTAAAAAATTCATTATATTCTTCTTAAGAATCATCTCATCAGTACTGCAATAGGCTTTCTCTGGGACAATCTTTATAAGAATATGACTATTTGAGATTTGTACGATTTGCGCCTCAATTATATTAAGAGTATCGATAGAAAGAAGGTTGCAAATTAAAGGTAATATCCGACCATCTCTAGTTGTTAGGTATTCGTCAAACATTCTGCCCTCAATCCTTTCAACCACAGGAAATTTCCTTTGGCATGGGCAGGGCTGAGTAGAAAGAACAATTATATCTTTAGTCCGATATCTAAAAAGAGGCATAATAAAATTATTTAACCCAGTACCAATAATCTCTCTTCTTTTAGGGTCCCCATTTACAGAAATAAACTCTGCAATGCCATACTCAGGATATATGTGATAGTTGCCCTTTTCACAGGTCCCGATAGCTACAACCCTCTCTGCAACACCATAATGGTCAAAAATCTTTGATTTAAATTGCTCCCTGATAAAAGCGGACTGCTGAGAAGTCAAGGTCTCAGAAGAAGTAAAAACATATTTAAAGTTTACACCATTTATATCTTGGTCTTTTAGCAATTTAGCAAATAGATAGACTGTGGATGGAACAGTCTCTAATGCAGCGGGTTTAAAATCTAGAATCTCTTTTGCATAAAAGGGTATATTTTCCTTTGAAAGATGATATGAGGAAACAAAAAGTGTGTGTTGGGGCTTATCGTATCTACCAAACGGTGGATGATTTACTAAAGGCAACACGATGGGTTCTGAGCGTAAAACTACCTTTCTCTGTGACAAATCAAACCCTGCCCAGTGATATTGCCTCTGGATTATCGCCTCTTCAAAATTTATTGAATAGATATCGCGATGAAGCCTTAAAGGAGAACCTGTTGTTCCGCTTGTAAATTTTCTAAAAACCAACCTCGATAATCTTTTGGATATTTTTTTTGCTAAGAAGTCATTTAGATTTCTTCTGACCTCATCCTTTGTCAAGATGGGTAATTTATTTAAATCTGAGATGCCCTTTATATCTTCAGGCCTAAGATGAAGATTTTTAAAAAGTCTTCGATAATAGGGGACATTCTCATAGACAAATCGGACAAGGTTTTTAAGTTTTTCATTCTGGAGCTGAATCAGTTCCTCCTCGCTATACCATTGACTTTTTTCTAATTCTGAAAAGATCTTTTTGAATAGCCTACCCTGTTTTACATATTTATAAATATGGCCATAGGTGGAACAGATAAGATTTTGCATAAATATGGGGCTTTTTGTATAAATAGGGTTAAAGAATAGTCTCATTTTAAGTACTTAATACCTCCAAAAATAGGCTTTCATATCTTTTTACCATCTTCTCCATTGAAAAATCTTGTATCACCCTTGCTCTTGCAGCGCTGCCAAATCTTAAAGAAAGTTCCGGGTCCCGAAGTAGAATTGTTATCCTGTCTGCAAGCATATTCGAATCTTGAGCTGGAACCAGAAATCCTGTTTCTCCATCTATAATTAGCTCTGGTATGCTGCCCACTGCAGTTGCCACAATAGGCCTTGAATGTGCCATATATTCTAAGATTGCTAATGGAAAACACTCTGTTACAGAAGAGAGAACTGCAACATCAAACAGTGGTAATAATTCGTCTATATCTTCCCGCATTCCCAGAAATAGTACCTTATCCTCTAACTTTAAACTTTTAACCTTTAACCTTAAACTATCTTTCAAAGGCCCATCCCCGACAATTAAAAATCTAATCTCTGGTTCTCCCTCCAAAACCTTTTTTGCTGCCTCTAAGAAAAAAGTATAACCCTTCTCTACTCGTAAGGTTGCAACTATCCCGACTATCTTTCCATTTTCGTTTAGGCCAAATTCTTTAAGTCTTGAAGTCCGGTCATTAATTATCCTTGCCCCATTTATGCCCACACCATTAGGAATCACTTCAATCTTTCTTGGTGATATTTTTTTATATTGGGCTATATAATCTTTATGGTCAATTGAAAGGCATATTACCCTATCGACTAAGGTCATAAATATTTTTTGAGAAAATTCTAAAAATCCCAAAGTATGATTTGAACATTGAGAATGGTATCCTACAACTACCTTCTTTATGCCACTCAATTTGCCTATAAAAATCCCCACTATCTGCGAAAGGCGCTGGCCTAAGATATATAGAATATCCAACCTCTCTTTCTGGAAAATATTAAAAAGGCGATAACAGCCTCTTAAGTCTATTCTGTTACGCATAAGACAGCTATATATTTTTATATCTTGGTCCACCAGTCCTTTCCCCAAAGGCCCAATATCGTAAAGACAAAAGACAACTATTTCAAATTTTTCCCTGTCTAATCCTTTAACTAAATTGACAAATATCCTCTCAGCCCCACCTACATCCAATCTTGTAATTAAAAAACCAATTTTATTCTTCATCCCGCCCTTTTGGCTGAAGCGGTCTTCTTTAAAAATAAATGTAGGATTAAGTTCTGTTCTCATTTGTAATTAGTCCCTCTTATTTTGTGATAGTCTGATTTGCCAAAAGGGCGGGATTCACCTAATATCGTCCTGTAAATTTGAAAGAGTGTCTGTCCCAGTTTCCTCTTCAAAAACCTTGACTGCGCCTGTATTCTTGCACTTTCTGCCAATCTGATTCTATATCTGTCGTCCTTAAGCAAATCTGAAATTGTAGTATATAAAAACTCGACATCTCCGGGTGGCACAAGAATACCTTCTCTATTATTTCTTATAAGAGAAGGTATTCCACCGACATCTGAGGCCACAATACAGGTGCCTGCGGCCATTGCCTCGCAGATTGCCATTGGGCTGGCTTCCTGAAAAGAAGGAAGAACAAATATAGAAGCCTTTGAATATTCCTCTAAGAGCTGTTCCTTTCCAAGGCATCCCAGAAAAATTACGTTCTCATTTAAGCCTTTCTCTTGAATAAAATCCTTTATCTTCCCAAAATAGTTATGGTCTTCTACTATTCCTGCTACTCTCACTCTTATATCAGGAAAATCTTCTTTTAATCTAAGCAGAGCCTTAATCAGAATAAAAAGGCCTTTTATAGGCGTAATCCTACCTACGAATAATAGATTTCTTCCATTGATATTGCTCTTTACTCCAAAAAACTCATCCTCAACAGGGTTCTCAAGGAAAAATAAGCGAGCTCTAGACCTCTCTTGTATCTTTTTTTCTAAATAGGGGGTATTTATAATTACCCATCTTGCATACTTAAGACACTCTTCTTCTAAATAAGATATAGAAAACTTTCTTAACCTATTCAAAAATCCATTTTCAAAATTTATATCTATATATCGAACACCATGTACAGAGACAACCTGAGGATAGCCTGTAGAAAAACCTGCTAATGTATAAAATCCTAAATCATGGGTATGTATAATATCAGGGGTAAGGCTTTTAATCTTTTCAGAAATACTGACTCGTTCCTTTTTATAGAGCCTAATATTGCCGAATCTACCTAAGAGCGGTAAGGCAAAGATTTTAATATTGCCTCTTTGGAAAATTTCTTCTCTATTTATCCTGTTAGAACAGGTGACTACAAATGTCTCCAAATCTTTTCCAAAGGAGATAGACTCTGCAAGTAGCGACGCCACTCTTTCAACACCACTACATAAAAGGTCTTCTTCCAAAGGATATCTTCCAGCAATTACAATTCTCATAGCATTAAAAGGGCCCTGGCGAGCCTGAAACTAAAATGGCCTATATTACAAGTGCCCCCCGTAGCAATCCGCTTCAATAAAAAAGGGTCTTCGGACGAATTGTTTGTCCCACGTCTACTTGTGCAGGCAAGTCTAAAACCTGTATTCACTACAACCTGTCTTGCCCTATTATCGAAATGACCATAAGGATAACAAAAACTGAAAACAGATTTTCCAAGCTTATTTTCTATGATTCTCTTTGACTCTTCTACCTGAAGCCTAATCTCGTCATCGCTTAAAGAGGTCAGGTCAGAATGGTCCTTTGTATGACTGCCAAATTCTATTCCATCCTTTGAAAGTTCTATTGCCTCTTCCCAAGAAAGACAAAGTCGGGCCCCATTATCCTCTATCCACCAGAACCTTCTATCAGTGCCGATAAAGTCTGTTGGCAAAAATATAGTGGCCTTTATACCAAACCTTTTTAGAATTGGATAGGCATAGAGATAGTTATCCCTGTAGCCATCGTCAAAGGTTATTGCAACCACAGTTGACCTTAATGAAATCTTACCCTCAAAGTAATCACAGACCTCTCTTAATGAAACAATCTCAAAGTTTCTTCTTATAAATTCTATCTGCCTCTTAAACTCCTCTATCGAAACGCCCGGAAATGACTTCTTTGAATCGACTCTATGATATGTAAGAATGATTATTCTCTTTTTAAATTTCTTTAAAAAAATGAGGGAAAAATTTGTTATCCCGCTATAATATAAAAAATTGGAAACGACTTTCTTAATAAATTTACTCATAATATCTTCTATCCTTTATCCTTTTAATCTCCATCTCGGTAACTGAATGTAACGCTATCTACAAAAAGATTTCTATCCTCGCCTGTTTTACTGTCATAAAAATCATTTACAAATTCAACCTTAACTAGATTCTCTGGATTCAAGATTTCTACCCTCTTTGCAAAAACCCTTGGTTTTTCGCTGTTTATTTCTAAATTTAAAATTGGGATTGAATTTAAACTTGCTATCATCCTCGGACCTTCCCCTCTTGCCATCTCTCCTCGTGCTGTAATCTCTAATTCATAGAGACCGGGTACAAGTATAAAATACGTCTCATTAGCCCCCTCGTTTATTAACTTCCAATTCAAATCAAATTTATTCAAACCTAAAATCTTTGTAAATATATCCGTTGACTCTGCCTTTTTATTCAATCTTTTTAAGACCTTAAATCTTGCAAAAAGTACATTTGGGTCCTTGGGATTTAATCTGTAGGCCTTTTCTGAAAGAGCCTCCGCTAGAAAAATATGATTCTTCAAAAGATTGTATTCAGAAAATTGGGCTAAAAAAATCCCCTTATATTTTGTATTTGGCTTTAATTCTTTAAATCTTTCTCTCGCTTCTTTTAATTTGCCTAATTTAAAATAACATATAAGCTGATTGAGTTTTATTTCTTCTGAAAACGAAATCATTTCAGCAATCTTAAACAAATTCAGCGCCTGTTTTGTATCGCCACTCGCAAGTCTTAACTTAGCCATCTTTAGATAGTAGTCTCTATCCAAAACTCCCGATGGAATTTCAGAAAGGCTTGCTGACTTTTTCTCTATCTCTTTGACCTTAAGAGACGACTGGAAAGCTAACTCTACATCGCCTGAGGAAAGCGCAATCTCTGCAAGTTTCTTTAAATAAAAAGAGTTATTAGGGTCAATTTCCAAAGCCTTCTCTATTGCATATCTTGCCTCGGAAAGCCTATTTTCCATCTTGTATAAATCTGCTAAACCCAACCAGGCTAAACCACAAAAAGGATTAATATCTATCGCTCTTTTAAAACCTCTCTCAGATTCCTCAAGCCAAAAATCCCTGCTAATCTCATTATTAGAGGCTTTCTTAAAATAAAGCTCTGCAGATTTTAAATAATATTTAGAATTATTAGGAGAAAGTGCAATAGAGGTCTGATAGGCTAAGTTTGCATTAAAAAACTCACCCCTTGACATAAATCTATCACCCTTACCGATGTACACTTCTGCAAAGAGGTCTCTTGCTACAAAAATTTCAAAGAATATAAAAATTACTGTTGTTATAAATACTGACAAGACCCGGCCCAACCTTCCAAGAGAGATTTTTATAAAGACTGGGGCAGCCTCCCTTACAGACCTGGTATTGATAAGTACCCCCGAAAGAACAAAGAACAATATAGCATTTGCAGGAATGTGTAGATTAAAATCAACAAGGCTATGAATAGCAATGCTAAGTCCTGCTGAGCCTATCCCAAGTCCAATCGCTTTTTTTATTGGTGTATGAGCAATAGAGAATAACCTAATACCCCTTATCACCACTGCTAATAACATATAAGATAAAGCCAATAACCCAAAAACCCCCAGTTCTGAGGCAATGTGGAGAAAGTCATTATGGGCAAAATTAATCAGCATATTTAAACCCTCTGGCCTATATTTAGGTATCCTATGTATAAAACTTCCTATCCCTGTTCCAGTTAAAGGATAATCCTTTATCATTGACAAAGTAGCCTGCCATATCTTTAAGCGGCCACTAAGGTCCAGTCCTCTATAAGTGGCTACACGAGTAAAAACCTCCTCGCCCGGGCTTGAGCTTGTTATAAAAAAAATAAGGGCTATCATAATCAGCGCTAAAAAAAACCTTGCCTCTTTTATCAGAATCTTTTTTTGCCATAATAAAAATATCATCCCGGATAACGAAATATAGAGTGATATCCAGCCGCCACGCGACATCGTCAATATAAAAGCAAAGGACATAGTAAAAAGTGCATAATATAAAATCAGCCTCAATCCCCTTTTAGCTGAACCAGTAAATAGGATTGCCACTGTCAAAGGAATCACCATCTCTAAATAACCTGCAAAGTGATTATGATTGACATAAGTAGAAGATAGAAATTTAGGGTTTGACCACCAGGGCTTTTTAAGCCCCCCAAAATATTGGAGAATCCCAAAAAAAGATAGAAAAAAACCTATGCTTATTATAAGCCCTACAATTTGAGCTGTCTTTTTTTCTGTATTGATATAATTTACTATAAGATAGTAGAGCAGAAAAAAAGTTGTCCACATAAAAAGCCCTGCAAGGCTGTCGTGAAGATATTTTGAATAAAATAGAGAGATAACTGAAATGAGAAGGAAGATTATTGCAGGGATATCTAAAATTGTTTTTTTAAAGATTAAAATCTTTTTCTTTGCCATCTGGTAGAGCCATAAAAAAATTGTGAGGGCTATAGCCATCTGGATTGGGCCAAATGCCCAGATTCTGACAGCGCCCCTTGATATGGGTGCAAAGACTAAAATACCTATAATAATTGCCTCTATCATATACTGAAACAATATCTAAAACTGAAGAAATAAAGCACAGATTGGCACAGATTTCGTGTTAAACTCAGGTTTTCACAGATGATCGCAGATGAACTGAATCTGTGATCATCTTGTATCTTTTAATCTGTGACCATCTGTGCATTAAAAAAATATAATTTTCCCGCTATCCAACAAGAGCTAAGAATGCCTCAACCACCTCAGGATCAAATTGATGGGCTATATTTAGTTTAATTTCAGAGATTGCCTGGTTTTTTGAAATAGGTGTTTTATAGGAATAGGGAGAGGTCATAGAGTCATAGGCTTCACTGACTGAAACGATGCGCGCTGCTTTGGAAATCTCTTCTGCGGAAAGATGATTAGGATAGCCTTTGCCATCCCATCTTTCATGGTGTTGAATTATAATCTCCGGGATGGTTTTTGAGTCTTTCAAAGTACCGATTATCTGAATCCCTTTTTCGGGGTGGGTCTTTACTATATTATATTCTGCCTCAGTCAATGACCCTTCTTTTTTTAGAATATTTACATCTATACTGAGCTTCCCAATGTCATGTAGCAATGCACCAACTTTTAGATTCTCTAAATCCTCTCCAATAAAACCCTCCTTTTTGCCAA
>JBBIOC010000010.1:17297-20956 GCA_037443585.1 Candidatus Omnitrophota bacterium | reverse complement strand
TTAGATATTTTCTTTTTATTTCCTTCTTCTCTTTTGTTAAAACCGACATCACTGTCTCCATAAACATAAAAACCTTTACCTTTTTAAATTGAAGGCTTACTTATTTTAACGTGGAGGTCCTCCTTTGAACACACCCTTCCTTTTCATCAAACCAATTAATTTTTTCACCTCTCATTATACTCTCAAAAGCCCAATTACCTTACCATTTATTTTAAAATCTTCTTCTAAAATTATGGGTTTATATTTAGGATTTGAAGGTCGCAGTTCAATATGATTGTTTCTTCTATAAAATCTTTTGACCGTTGCCTCATTATCAATAATTCCAACAACTATATCACCATTTTCAGCTGTAGTTTGAGATTTAACAATGGCTAAGTCGCCATCTAAGATATGGTCATTTATCATGCTATCGCCTTGAACTCGCAATAAAAAAAGATTCCTATTATTTTTAATTAATGTTTTAGGCACAGAAACCCAATCCTCTATATTTTGCTCAGCCAAAATTGGAGCCCCAGCAGCAACGCGACCCAAGAGAGGAAGTTTTATAACATCTTTATTTTGAAAGGCTGAGATTCCATTAATAGCAGTAGAATTTACTTTAATTCCACGAGGCGTTGAATCTCTTTTAATATAACCTTTCTTCTCCAGAGCATCTAAATGGCAGGTAACACCTTTTAGAGTAGCTATATTTAAAGCCTTACCGATTTCTCTAATAGAAGGGGGATAGCCTTTTGATGTAACTTCCTTGACTATAAGATTTAGAACCTGTTTCTGCCTTTTAGTTAATAATGTCTTCATAATAATATCTTTGATATCTTTTATAAGAATACCAGACAAACGTCTACTTGTCAAGAGTTTTTCATCTCTCCAACTATAATAGACGAGAAAGATAACAATTTTCTTTCAAAAATTTTGAAAGAAATCTACTTGAATATACGTCTAATATAATAGAAGCTAGCGGGGGGTTAAAAAATAAAGAATTCGATTTTAGTAGAAAAAATAGAAAGCAAAATATTCCAAATCAGAGAGAAGAAAATAATGTTGGATAGAGATCTTGCAAATCTTTATGAGGTTCAAACTAAGGTATTAATTCAGGCAGTGAAAAGAAATATACACCGGTTTCCAGAAGATTTTATGTTTCAACTCGCAAAAGAAGAATTTGCCAATTTGTGACCTCAAATCGGGGAGGTAGAAGATATTTGCCATACGCTTTTACAGAACAGGGCGTAGCAATGCTTTCAAGCGTTTTAAACAGCGAAAGAGCCATCTTGGTAAATATTCATATTATGCGTGCTTTTGTGAATTTACGAAGAATAGGTTTAACTTATGCGAGTTTAAAGCGAAAAATTGATGCGATGGAAAAGAAATACGATTCTCAGTTTAAAATTGTTTTTGAAACTCTCAAGAAATTATTGAAGCCACCACCAGTTCAAAAGAAAAGAGTAATCGGGTTCAATACTCAAATATAGGGACAAGTTTAATCTTTGGTTTGGGGACACTTGGCTATTTAGATTTCTAAACGGTACAAAAATAACACATCCAGGTTTATATCAAGCTCAAATAAATTTTTGAACGATATATCAAAGAGATTAAGTATACAGGTGGGTCTGGGGTATGGATGTCTCTCAAAACTAGCTAAATGCTATCTTATCTACTCTAAAAATGATACCATTAAATTATTCTACTATATGTATGGGAGTATCAAATCTGATTTATTTTTGGAAAGGAAATATAAAAAATTTCAGGAGATTTTTAGAATATTGAGAGGTGGCGGGGACGACGGGACTCGAACCCGCGATCACAGGATCGACAATCCTGGGCCTTAATCCATCTAGGCGACGTCCCCACGATTTTTACGAAGGAAAAATCGATCCCGAGCCGCCCTAATTTTTAGTATAAGCGGCGAGGGAAACCAGTAACCCAATACGAATTTTTGCCCCTCGTAGCATACAGTAAAGCTATGGCTACTCGGGACGAATTTTGCCAAGCGGAAATGTAAGGCAAAAATTCGGTGGGCGATACAGGGGTCGAACCTGTGACCTTTGCGATGTAAGCGCAACGCTCTAGCCAACTGAGCTAATCGCCCCAAATTTGCGAAGCAAATTTGATCCCGAGCCCCTCGCCGCATAATCTTTACCTGCTGGCGGCTCGGGGCGAGGGACCAATTTATTATACATTATTTAATGCGCTCTGACAATCTCCTTTACCCTCATCAGCCGCGTCAGATTCGAACGCTCCAACTCAGAGAGGCGCATATTGATATCCTTTACAGCAGAAAGAATCTTAGGGATTAATATATATTCCAGGGCATTCACCCTTCTTCGCGTCCGCTCTATCTCTTCTGAAAGTATTGCTATAGACTCCTCAAGTTCTGCGAGCCCTATTATCCTATCAAAGATTGTATAGAGTTTTTTAAGCCCTATATCTATATCCGCTGAAGTATCTACTAGACTATAGGAAATATGAGGCAGTTTTTCTATCTTTAGTTTTGGAATCACAATATTCATTATCCTCTTTGTTAAAACTGATATTTCCAAAGTCCCCTTTACGCCTGCTGAAATTTGACTATTTTCTTCTCTAAAATTATATAGTCGGGCTAAATTTATTGACCTGTAGGCCGCTGAGATTTCTTCTTCTATTTCAAATCTTAGATTCTTTGCATCCTTAATCAGCTTCATAAGCTCATGCATCAACTCCTCTTGTTTGTCCTGCAAAAGCTTATGTCCTCTCTGCGCAACCAAGAGGCGCTTTTTAAGTTTTAAAAGCTCCATCCTATTAGGATTGACTTTAAGTTCCATCAGTTTTCCCTAAATACTTTTCAATATATTCTAAACGAATTCGTTTTAGTTCTGGCCTTGGTAGAACCTTTAAAAGCCCCCAGCCAAGTTCAAGGCTCCTAAATATATCCCTCTCCTCCCTCTCATCCTGCCTGACAAACCTATCTTCAAAATCATTGCTAAACTGTAAATAGAGTTTATCTGTTTCGCTTAAGGCTGCCTCACCCAAGATTACTGAGATCTCTTTTGCCTCTTTTCCTCTGGCATATGCACTAAAGAGTTGATTTGAAATATCAGAATGGTCCTCCCTTGTGCGGTCCTTTCCTATGCCTTTATCCTTTAGTCTTGAAAGGCTCGGAAGTACATCAATCGGCGGATATATCCCACGTCTATGGAGTTCCCTTGCTAAGATAATCTGTCCCTCTGTTATATAACCTGTCAAATCTGGAATCGGGTGGGTCTTGTCATCATCAGGCATTGTAAGAACAGGAATAAGCGTAATAGAGCCTGTTTTATTTTTTATCCTGCCAGCGCGCTCATATATTGTTGCAAGGTCTGTATAAAGATAACCTGGGTATCCGCGCCTGCCAGGGATTTCCTTTCTTGCACTTGCCACCTCACGAAGCGCCTCGCAATACATCGTCATATCAATCAGAATCACCAAAACGTGGATGTTCTTTTCAAATGCTAAATATTCAGCAGTGGTCAGCGCCATCCTCGGCGTAGCAATCCTTTCAATCGCAGGTTCATCAGCGAGATTTACAAAGAGTGTAGCCCTCTCAATCGCCCCAGTATTTACAAAATCTGATATAAAAAAGTCTGCCTCTTCAAATGTAACGCCCATTGCGCCGAATATAACTGCGAATTTCTCCTCTTTTCCCA
>JBBIOC010000010.1:0-17279 GCA_037443585.1 Candidatus Omnitrophota bacterium | reverse complement strand
GCAATCTGTGCTGAAAGCCTTGCATGCGGGAGCCCTGAACCTGAAAATATTGGGAGTTTCTGGCCCCTGACCAAAGGGTTCATCAAGTCTATAGCAGAGACCCCAGTCTGTATAAATTCAGATGGATAGTCCCTTGCATAAGGATTTATCGGACTTCCATTTATATCCTCTCTCTTCTCTGGAATTATCTCATCAAGTCCATCCTTAGGCCTCCCAAAGCCATCAAATACCCTGCCAAGCATATCCATAGAAAGGCCAAGCTCAACACCCCTTCCTAAGAATTTCACCTTGCTCTTAAATACATCTATGCCAGCGGTCCCTTCAAATATCTGAACCAAGGCCTTGTCATCTGAAACCTCTAAAACCCTGCCTCGCCGCACCTCGCCTGTCTTTGACTCAATCTCAACTAACTCTCCATACTTCACACCTTCAACCTTCTCAACGAGCATCAATGGCCCTTGAATACTTGAGATTGTAAGATACTCTTTTATCAACTCTGTAACTCCTTCTCTATTTCAGCCTTTATTTTAGGAATAGACTCAATGTCTTTTTCCAGAATAAACTTAGCCCTGGCAATCTTCTCCCTCACATTTAAACTAATTATTTTATTTAAGCCTGCTCCGCCTTTTAATGCCTCGCTTGCCTTATAATAAAATTCCAATACTAACTTTAGCATCTCATACTGTTTCTTGAGGGAGGTATATGTATCTATCTCGTGAAATGCAGTTTGATGTAAGAAGTCTTCCCTTATTGAACGCGCAGCCTCCATAACAAGCCTCTCTTCGTCAGAGAGGGAATCTATGCCTATGAGCCTTGCAATCTCCTCAAGCTCTGATTCCTCCTGTAAAAGTCTCATTGCATCAACTCGCAGTTTTATAAAATCCTCTCCTACATTATTTATAAAAAAGTTAGAGAGATTTTCTAAATATAATGAATAACTTATCAGCCAGTTTATTGCAGGGAAATGTCTTTTGTAGGCGAGTTTGTCTTCCAAGCCCCAGAAGACCTTGACCACCCGAAGGGTGGCCTGGACAACTGGGTCTGAGAGGTCTCCTCCTGGTGGAGAGACCGCGCCTATAACACTTAAGCTTCCTATGCGGCTATCGCTTCCAAGACATCTTACCTTTCCTGCCCTCTCATAAAACCCTGCAACCCTTGTACCTAAATATGCAGGATATCCTTCCTCACCAGGCATCTCTTCAAGCCTTCCTGAGATTTCACGAAGCGCCTCTGCCCAACGAGAGGTAGAGTCCACCGTAACCGCAACATTATATCCCATATCCCTAAAATATTCTGCTACTGTTATCCCTGCATAAATACTCGCCTCCCTCGCTGCAACAGGCATGTTAGAAGTATTGGCTATAAGAACTGTACGCTCCATCAATGGTCTGCCACTGCGCGGATCTTTTAACTGAGGTAAGGTAAGAAGTAAATCGCAGACTTCATTACCCCTCTCCCCAGCAGCGACATAGATAATAATCTGCGCATCACACCAGCGCGATAATTCATGAAGAAGAACTGTATTATGTAAAATCAAAGCCCCATTACCGCCGATAAAATTGTGCGTTAATGGAACCTGGATATCGTAAACCTCCTTTGATTTAGATAATATCTTTTTTTCTATGACTCTATCAAAAAATATCTCATTTAGAAGATTAATGAACTTTTCTACTTCTTCAGGAAGTTCAGTTATCTTTGACAATTCTTTAACAATTTTTAAAATTGTATCTATGCTTATCCTCTGTCTATCGCTATAGCAATAACATGCAGTATAAATTCCCCGTCTCTGCAAATAACTCAGTGAACCCTTTGCTAATAATAAATTTTTTAGAAAGCCAGGAACTTCAATGGCATCCAAAACCCAACTCTTTTTATCTACAAAATCATTTGCCAGTATTTTTTTCTTCCCTATCACATTAATACGTCTCAAATTCTCTTCTAAATTCCCAACTGCATTAATTGTCATCCTAAAGGTCTTATCTTTCCTTTCCTTATATAATGTAGAAATAATCCCTAGTCTTAAAAAAAGGTAACCCATATGTATCAATAATTTTTTACTTGCAGAATATATCTCAATTCTCTTGCCCTTTTTATCCAAACTGCCATCGCAGGCAATATAAGCCCCAACAAAACAAGCAATCGTTTCATCGCTTGACCTCAATATGCATTCAGGAACAATAGCATTCTTTGCCTTTTGTTCATATGGCACTCCTAAAGAAACTAAAAAATCAAAAAGGCACTTACAATCAATCTGTGCAATATAACTATTGCTTTTAGGATGATTGTATATATATGGAGTTATGCCAAATAGATCTTGGGCTAACTTAATAAATCTATCTAATAACTCCTGAGAAGAATTATAAAATCTTATTGAATAAGAAGTTCTTTTGAGATTTCCATCAGCTATAATATAGCCTAAAAATTCACTAAAATTGCGGTTCATTAATTTTGGTACCCTAATTACTTTTCCATGGAAGCTACAAATTTTTTCTGGAACTAAATCCACAGAAATCTTAAAAGAAATCTGTTTAAGAATATTTAAAGATATTTTTTTTCTCTTCCTTAAATATTTCCTATATGTCTTAGGGAATAAATCACCTTTAATCAATTCTTTAATATATCCTTTAGCAAGTAGATTAATATTATCATCGCAACAGAATATTTTTTTATCAGAGACTAAATTTACGATATTTATAGGCTGATCCTGCAAATCCAATTTTATCTTTCTTGGTGAAGCAATATAATCCCCCACATTTATATCTTTTGCCTCTTTTTGCATCAAATTACCAGCTTCTAAAATAAAAAGTTTATGAATAGCCGTAACTTCAACACTCTTGCCCGTTCTTGTTTTGATTATCACTGTTGAATCTGTCTTTCCTTTATAAGCAGCAATTGGTTCAGTAATATTAAATGTGATTTGATTAAAAGATACCATTGAAGGGTTGTTTAAGCCTCTTATATCATATATCTCTTCGTAAGAATCTTTCTTTATAAGTCTTCCCTTAATCTTGGCTTCTTCAAATATCTTTCGCATTGGAACAATTCTGCCATTTCCCAGTAAAACTAATGTATCACCAGAAACGCATTTCCCACTGCCGAAAGGCCCGGGGATACAAGCTGTCCCACCCTTTGCAACTGGAAATAGTGTATCTATTATTCGCTGGCCTGTGACTAAGGGCTCATCCGGAACCATCTTCTCTTTTACAGGCCTCAGGATTCTAACAGGCCACTTTTGCATCATCCTTACTTTATAAATCTCTCCATTATTCAGCCTTATCTCTGCAATTGTCTCCTCAACTGTAAATTCACCTTTAAATATATTTTCTATCACACCCTCTATATCAGGCGGAACTAATATCTTGTGGACTACCACAGGGGTCTCCTGAACCTCGCCTAAGATATCGCCTCCTCTCACCCTATCCCCCTTCTTTAACTTCGGAATAAAATTCCACTTTTTCTGGCGTGAAAGCCCCGGGAGTTCCACCCCTCTTGAAATCCTGTTACCAAATCTATCCATTATCTCATCCAGCGGCCTCTGAATCCCATCATAAATAGAGCCAACCAGACCAGGCCCAAGCTCCACTGAAAGCGGTGCACCTGTAAGATAAACTGGTTCCCCAACACCTATTCCTTGCGTCTCTTCATATACCTGAATGGATGCCCTATCGCCTTTTAGTTCAATAATCTCACCTATCAGGAGTTTTTCGCTCACCTTTACCACATCATACATCCTTGCATCAAACATACCCTCTGCAACTACAAGCGGGCCTGAGACCTTTATAATTCTACCTTTTTGCATTTGTGTTCCTCGAAAAGATAACGTCTTATAAAGCACAGATTATCACAGATTTCAAGTAAGACTCGCGTTTTCACAGATGATCACAGATATTGTCTACGACAATCTGTGATCATCTGTGCATTATTTTTTACACTACCTCAGCGCCTGTTGCCTTCTTTATAAAATCTGAAAGCCTCTTGCGAGATAGCCCAAGAGAACCTCTCTCGTCAGGCAAAGAAAGTATTATTGGAAAGATGTCTCTTGCGAGTCCTTTTTTTAAATTCTCAACCTTCTCTAAATATCCTTCAGGTATAATCAGGACTGCAAAATTGTCTTTATATACTGCTTCTAAGGCCTCTCTTAAAGTGCTCTCATCCTCAACAAAAAAACTATCAGCACCTATGAGACTAAAGATTCCAGTAAAATCTTTATCGCCCAAAACAGCTAATTTAGACATATGTATTAGTTACCCTATCTTTAATTAAATTTTCTGGCAGACCTATTAATTTCCCAGAGACTATTGCCTTAATAGTTCTTACCTCATTCTCCTTTGCAAATAGATAAGCTACCAAAGGCTCTATGCCAAAGTGAAGATACTTTGCCTTTCTTAAAAAATCCATAATAAAGTTCCTTGAAAGCCTCTCAAGTGGAACAAACGTTGCCTCTTCTTCAAAGTGCTTAATAGCCTCCCTGACTATTTCTCTATACTCTGTACCTTTAAAGATAGAGATAAAATCTTCAAGCGAAGCCTCTTTTGTGGCTACAAAAATTTCTCTATCCAAATACCCATGTTCTAAAAAATTTTCTTTCAGCTTAAGATTTGATTCATTAAGAATCTTTAGCCTGATCGCAATCTTTATATTCCTGAGGTCCACCCCAACTCTATACAATCTAATGAGAAAGGGGTTATTAAATTCAGAAAAGGCTTCCCAGCATTTATTGTAAAAAAATCTGTCCAAGGTTATATCAATATCAGATTGTGGGCTTTTTATTAAACTTAAGACTATATCTCCAACGCCAAAAGGCAATTCTTTAAATCTCTCTTCTTTAATTTTTTGGATGAGGGCCTCTGCGGACAAAAGCCCAAGTTCTATATAGGGCTCAGGTTTTATAGGCCTTAAAAGTCTTGTCTTAAGATATACCTTTATATTGTGGATATCATATTTAAGGGAAAACAGGTCTGTAATCTGTCGGTCCTTTGTAAGCTCATTAATAATCTTGTATGTATTTTTTAACTGTCTAATAAGCAAGGCCTCAAAATCCTGTAACTCTTTTAAATCCGAAACCTCCTTAGAATAGTCAGGGCTATCAGATAATAATCTAAGACTTGAAAATGGGTCCTTCTCTCCTAACATCCTTTCAAATACCTCCTGCCGCACAAGTCTCGATTCTAAGACCCTGATTCTACCAACTGCATAAGTATATCTGGTATCCTGGCCAACCACCATCATCTTCACCATTTCAACCTACGCAGTTGAACTAAAGTTCAACTGCGTAGGTTGAAATCTTAGGTTGAAATCTTTATCTCTTCATATCCTTCATCCAAATAATTTCTTTACTATATCAGACTCGATATCCCTCTTGATTGTGTCCAATGCAGAACTTATACTGATATCAATCTCAAGATTCTTCCCCTTTAAAACAAATAAGTCCTTTTTTTGCGAGTCAACCGAAAGCTTCATCTCTGAATCAATACTCTTTAAAAAGTCTTCTGTTATAATCCTTCTATATCCCTCTGAGACTATAACCTCTTTCATCCCTCCTTTTGATGTTTCTAAGATTGTCCTTTTAAAGGTATCCCTTAATATGTTTATATCAGAATTCAGAAACTCCTCTTCTGCCTTTTTAAAAGACTCCTCAATTAGGCTGCGCCTCGCCTTTAGGAACCTATTCTTCCTCTCAAGGTTTGCCTTTACCATTATACGGCCTATCTCAGCATCCTTATTCCTCTGGTTTTCTTTTAATATATCTTTCTTTAAAGCCTCAGCCTCAGACTTTGCCTTGGATAAAATTTCCTGTGCGTCTGAATCTGCCTTGTTTTTTATTTCAAAAGCCTTTGCTTCTGCATCCTTTATTATTCTGTCAATTATATCCTCAAGCGCCATTAAACCTTAACTCCCTGTAACAATAAAAATCCTGCTACTAGTCCCAATATCGCATATATCTCAACAAATATTGGAAGCACTAATGCCTTTCCAGCCTCTTCTGCCTTCTTCGCTACTATACCAACGCTTGCCACGCATACCTTACCCTGATATACGGCAGAGATATTTTCTACGAGACCAATGAGAAGACATATCCCAAGGATTTCAAGCCCCTGTGAAGTATTTGGAGCTTTTATATCTGTGGTCAGAAGCCCTAACTTTAATATAACCATAAAGCCTATAAGCAGGCTATAGAACCCCTGTGTTCCAGGAAGTCCTACAACTGGAAGAAGCCTTCCAAACTTATCAGGCTCCTCTGACAATACACCTGCAGCTGCCTGACCTGCCAATGCTACGCCAATACTTGAACCAATCCCACCCAAAACAACTATCAGTGCCACACCTACAATTGATAAGATTAATCCTATTTCCATAATTCCCTCCTTGAGAAAGTAGTATATCTATTCTCTATCACAAACGGTTTAAATGGCCTGCCGCCACCAACAAAAAACTTTGAGAAGAATTCTACAAACTGGAGCCTGCCAGAATGTATTAGCGCTCCAAGGATATTGATAATTATAATGAATGCATGCCCTACTATCAATATTAAAAATGCTATCAGAATACCTACATAAGGTATCTGGCTTGCCATCATACCAAAGATATTGCAGGTGGCAGCCATTATACTAGAGACGAGACCCAATGCCCAGAGCCTCGAATGGGAGAGTATGTCGCTGATATAACCTGACCAGGTATTATATAAAAGATAAACCCCGCCAAAGAGCCTTGCGCCTAAATTCTTATTCTCTCTACCTGCAAAAGAAAGTATGCCGAGCCCGCCGATTGCCATAAAAATGCCTACCAATCTATTTGTGCCTTTTGGCAATACACCAAAGACGCCCAATATAAGACCTGTAAATCCTCCTATAAATAAGAATATAAAGCCCTGGTCCAATATGCTATCCAGGATTTTTCTGTTTCTTATCTTCTGAACTGCAGCTATGAGGTTTCCGGTCCAGACCTGAATTATTCCAAATGCCAATGCCAGAGTAAGCAGCTTGACTGGCTCCTTATTTACATCAATCAAGATTAGGGAATTTTTCAGATTCTGTAAAGTTCTAAACACTACTCCGTCTCTTTCAACAAATAACTCTAATAAATTTCCAAAAAAACCACCTGTAATAAATCCGAATACTGCAACAGAGATGCCTCCCAGACAGAGTATTTGAAGAAGTTTTGCATATTCGCCAAGTCTAAATCTCCTTAATGCCCAGAGCGATAAAATAGAGATTATCAGCCCATAGCCTGCATCTCCCACGCAGAAGCCAAAATATATAAAGAAGAATGGGGCTAAAAGAGGGGTTGGGTCAACCTCATTATAAGAAGGGAGCCCATATACCTTTGTAATGAATTCAAATGGCCTGAAGAGCTTCTTATTTTCTAATATTATGGGGACCGCTTCATCCCTTTTTGGGTCGCGGCTCTCTATATGTATTAAATTGCAGATTCCAAAGAGACGGCTCTTAATCCTCGAGATATCCCTTGAATTTGCCCAGGCCTCAATCATACAGATTGAAGGACTTTTGTAAAGAGTTTTCTCAACCAGGAATTTATTTCTAATATTTATTAGATGGTCATAAAAAATCATAAGCCCTGGCAATCTTAGAGAAAATCTTTTATATTCATCAATGAGACTTTTCTTTTCTAAAAGTTGTTTTTCTATCTCAGAATCTATACTATTTATAATATCCTTGGGTCTGCCTTTAAGACTAAAAAACTCTACTTTTTTGAATTCAGAGCCCTTTAGGACCTCCAGCAGTTTCTCTCTTTCTTTTTTATGTACTGTTATGATTATATACCTTTGAGAATCTACTAAAGAGACCTCTTCGACAAGACAAAACTTAAATTTAAGCAGATTCTCAGCGAGAACCTTATACTTTGTATCATCTACAATTCCTAAAAGGAATTCAATTTCTTCTGTAGGCTGAAGCGTTTCTAAATCAACATCCAAATCTTTCCATGGTATGAGCGAAGACCTTTGCATTACTAATTTATTTACATCGGCATCTATCTGGATAAGTCTTTCTTCTAAGTTTTTAATCCTATTGAATATATCTCTATGGTCCAATCCTTTAATATCTTCTAAATCCTTCTCTTTTATAGGGACTTTCCTTCTCTTTGGTTTTTCATATCGTAAGAGTATATTTATTGCCCAGTCTATCTGGCTTATTGTCCCCTCTATATCTAAGGTTTCATCTATTTTTAAAGGGCCTCGCTCCTTCTTCTCTAAATCACTTACAATCTCTACGCATCCTTCTTTCTGCAAGGCATCAATAATACGAGCCTTGAAGGTCTGATGTATATATATACTTAGTTTTTTAAGTCTTGCTACTGCCATATGCTGCCTTTAGTCTTTCAATGATAAAATCTGATGCGGCCTTAATATTTGAAGCTACCTTTTTCTTTAGAGCTATTATTTCATTCTCTGTCTGGTCTAAAAGTTTTCTGGAGTCTGTTTGGGCTTGATTTATTGAATTCTCAAAATCTGACTTCGCTTCTCTAATAGCCTCTTCTTTTGCGCGTTCTATCAATTCCTTTGCCCCTTTTTGCGCATTAGTTAAAATCTTCTGCGCCTCTTCTTTAGAAGATGAAATTATCCCTTCAGCCGCTTCTTCAGCCTCTTTTATCTTCTGTAATGTTTCACCAATCATATAATTTGTCTTGTTCCAGGTTTTCTTATCTCTATTCCTTTCTTACACATTGGGCAATCTTCTGGGGGAAAATTGGGTAGATTCAAATTAATAAGGCTTTTTGATTTTACACCAAAGTCAATTTTTTTTCCACTTCTATTTACTAATGAGCCCACGCCTACTAATTTTGCATTGCTTGATTTGACAACCTCAATAACCTCATTTGTAGACAGACCTGTTGTGATAACATCCTCAACTACCAGAACCCTGTCCTCCGGCATAATCTTAAAATTCCTTCGTAAGGTCATTTTGCCATCTTCCCTTTCTGTGAATATTGACCTTGCATTAAGAACCCTTGCTACTTCATAAGAGACAACTATACCACCCAATGCCGGAGCCACTACACAGGTTACTCTATCCTTCTTGAAATATCCTGCAAGTTCTTTACAGAGCATCCTAGAATATTTTGGATATTGAAGAATAAGTGCACATTGAAGGTATTGACTTGAGTGAAGCCCGCTTGAAAGCTGAAAATGACCCTCTAATAAGGCACCTGCCTTTTTGAAGATTTTAAGAATATCTTTAAGCTTCATATAAAATATTAACAGCCTAAAGGCTAACTTCCAATAAGTTTACACTTTAGTCCAGAACTGAAGTGTAAACTTATTTGACCTGCACATAAAGCACGGATTAAGGCAAACTTAAAAAATAGTCTCAATTATTCTGACCGGGTCTTTGGCCTTTGTAATAGGCCTTCCTATTACAATATAATCTGCACCAGAGTCTAAGGCCTCTCTTGGTGTGGCTGTTCTTTTCTGGTCCTGTTTTTCAACACCTTCTGGCCTTATGCCAGGTGTAACTATTAAGAAAGACTTTCCTGTCTCTCTTCTAATTAATTTTATTTCTTCAGGGGAGGCAATGACGCCATCCAAACCAGCATCCTTTGTTAATCGGGCTAAACTCAAGACCTGCTCTACAGAAGATTCCAAACTTGTAAGAATAGTAACCCCTAAAATCTTCGGCCTGGAGATGCCTAGTCTCTGGCTCTCTTCCTCTGCACCTTCTAATGCTTTTTTCATCATATCTATTCCGCCTGAGGCATGGACATTAAACATAAAAACACCTAAGCGAGTCACAACCTTTGCAGAAGAGCGCACAGTATTTGGAATATCGTGAAATTTTAAATCCAGGAAGACCTCTCTATCATATCTTTTTACAAGGTCAATTGCCTTTGGTCCACAGGAAGTGAATAACTCACTGCCAACCTTAAAAATCTTTATATAGGGGCTTAGAAGTTCTAAAAGCCTCTCTTCTTCTTTAACCGTATCTACATCTAAAGCAATGATAATCTTATCTTTCATCTAAACTGCCAATTATCTCTTTAATATTTTTTAATTTATTCCTTCTTAAATAATTCTCTATGCCATCTATTATTTTCTCACTAATATCCGGCTCTACAAAATTAGCAGTCCCGACTGCCACACAGGTTGCACCTGCAATAAAGAATTCGATTGCATCCTCTGCACTAAATATACCGCCCATACCTATGACAGGCTTATCAATATTTTCTGCTACCTCCCAGACCATTCTAAGCGCAATGGGCTTTATGCAGGGGCCGCTCAAGCCACCTGTGATATTTCCAAGTCTCGGTCTTCTTGTATTTATATCTATTGCCATACCCAAAAAAGTATTTATTAGACTTACTCCATCTGTGCCTGCCTTACTTGCTGCCTGAGCAATCTCTACAATATCTGTCACGTTTGGAGTGAGCTTTGTAATAATTGTTTTATCTGTATATTTTCTCACAATTTTTACAACTTTATACGTTGCATCTTTATCCTGCGCAATTAACCTTCCAGCTTCCAACTTCCAACTTCCAACTTCAATATTTGGACAAGAAAGATTTAATTCTATGCCATCCACCCCACTCGCCTTATCAAGCCTTCTTGCCAATTCTTTAAATTCCTCAATGCTGTCTCCAGAGATGCTTACGATTATAGGCGTCTTTAATTTTCTTAAATATGGCGGCTTTTTATTCAGAAAATTTTCAATCCCCTCGTTCTGAAGCCCTATTGCATTCAGCATACCTTGGTAGGTCTCGCAGATCCGCGGTGGTGGATTGCCAGTCCTTGGCTTTAATGTAATGGTCTTTGTTACAATTGCCCCGAGTCTCTTTAAATTTATAAGGCCCTCATACTCTTCTGCATAACCGAATGTGCCTGAGGCAACCATTACAGGATTTTTTAATATTAACCTACCAATCTTTACAGACAGATCCATTATATCTATTGTCCTCGTATAATATGTCTGTACTGTTTAAATCCGAAGCACGAAATCCGAAATTCGACCTTCAGACCAAAGACCACAGACCAGAGACTGTAGACTTTTTATGGTCTTTGTGCTTCGGTCTGTAGTCTGAAGTCTGTAGTCTGTGGTCTGAAATTAATTGTTTCGGATTTCGATATTCGGATTCGGATTTAAACTTTTTATATTATCGTATCACTATTTTAAACATCCCACAAAATCTCCTCTGCATCGAACACAGGTCCATCTTTACACACGCGTCTATATCCATATTTTGTCTTTACAACACATCCTAAGCACGCACCTATGCCGCATCCCATATTCTCATCTAAAGAAACCTGACAAGGGATTTTATCTTTGGTACAGAGCTCTGCAATCTGTCTTAACATTGGTTTTGGGCCGCAGGCATATACAGCTAATGGCTTATGGCTAATGGCTAATAGTTTTTTATTAAACAATCCACTCACAAAACCCTTAAAGCCATATGTTCCATCATCAGTGGCAATATGGACCTCAGCGCCCAATCTTTTAAAAATCCCTTCACACAGAATCAATCTCTTTGTCTTAGCGCCGATAAAAACTGTGGTCTTTATCCTTTGCCTGGCCAATTCTTCTGCGAGAAAAACCAATGGCGCAATGCCCATTCCGCCTGCAATGAGAAGGGTGTAGGGTGTAGGGTGTAGGGTGTAGGGTGGTAATTTAAAACCACTTCCTAATGGCCCTAAAACATCTACAAAGTTCCCTCTTTTCATCTTAGACAATAACTTTGTCCCCCTACCTACAACCTCATATAAAATTTCAAGACCCTTGACCCTTGACCCTTGCCTCGCACCGAGGTGCCATATCTCTGGGTGCTCGGCACCGAGGTGACCCTTGACCCTGTGTATACTAAAAGGTCTGCGCAACAGTGGCTCAAAACCATCAGAACATCTTATATGAACAAACTGTCCTGGCCTTGCAGACTTATCCAACCCATCTGCCTCTAATCCCATCAGAAAATATCCGGGTGCGATTTTTCTATTATATAAAATCTTGTAATTTGCTTTGTGAACCATATTCATCTATCTTTGATTGACTTCTGATATTCCTGGATTGATTTTACTTCTAAGTTTTTCTTCTTCAATGCCTCAATTCCATGCACAGTTGCCTGGGCACCTGAGATAGTTGTCACAAGCGGGACGCCATAAAGGATGGCCTGAGACCTTATGAAACTTTCATCCGCCTTTGTTGCCTTATCACCTGGGGTATTTATGATAAGCTGAATTTCTCCGTTTTTAATCCTGTCCACAATATGAGGCCTGTCTTCATGAAGCCTGGGCACCACTGTAACCTCAATATCATTTTGCTGAAGTGCCCTTGCAGTCCCTTTTGTAGCAAAGATATTAAAGCCCAGATCCACAAGTTTCTTTGCAATAAATATTATGTCCCTTTTGTGTTCATTGCGAACGCTTATAAAGACATTACCAGAAAGGGGCATCTTCTGTCCTGCGCCAAGTTGCGATTTTGCGTATGCTATGCCAAAGGTTGAGTCTATGCCCATAACTTCACCAGTTGACCTCATCTCAGGGCCTAATACTGCATCTGCGCCAGGGAATCTGGCAAAAGGAAAGACTGATTCCTTGACTGCGATATGAGAAATTTCTACCTCCTTTTTAAGCCCCAATTCCCTTAAGGTCTTTCCCATCATAATCTGGGTTGCTACCTTTGCAAGCGGAACGCCAGTTGCCTTGCTCACAAATGGAACAGTCCTTGAAGCCCTCGGGTTTACCTCTAAGATATAAACTGTATTGTGTCTGACTGCAAACTGTATATTAAGTAGCCCCTTTACATTTAGCTCTAATGCCAGAGCTCTTGTATTATCCCTGATTCTCTCTATTATATCCTCACCAAGTGTATATGGGGGAAGGACCATTGCACTGTCCCCAGAATGTATGCCTGCCTCTTCAATATGTTCCATAATCCCACCTATTACTACAGTGGTTCCATCGCAGAGCGCATCCACATCTACCTCAATCGCATCTTCTAAAAATTTATCTATTAAGATTGGCTTCTCAGGCGAGGCCTCAACTGCCTTTTGCATAAATTCATCTAAGCCCTCTTGGTCATAAACAATCTCCATGGCCCTGCCGCCCAGAACATAAGAAGGCCGAACAACCACTGGATAGCCAATCTCCCTTGCGACCTTTCTTGCCTCATCAATATTTACTGCAGTCCCGTTTTTTGGCTGGATGAGTTTGAGTTTCTCTACTAATTCCTGAAATCTCTTTCTATCCTCTGCCCTGTCTATTGAATCAGGGGTGGTGCCTAAAATCTTCACGCCGCGCCTTTCAAGCCCGACAGCAATATTTAAGGGTGTCTGTCCGCCAAACTGAACTATAGCACCTATGGGTCTTTCACATTCCCAAATATTTAGAACATCCTCAACAGTCAATGGCTCAAAATAGAGCTTGTCAGATGTGTCATAATCAGTGGAGACTGTCTCAGGGTTACAATTGACCATTATGGACTCATACCCCATCTCCCTCAATGCAAAGGAGGCATGGCAGCAACAGTAGTCAAATTCAATCCCCTGTCCGATTCTATTCGGCCCACCGCCTAAAATCATAACCTTCTTTTTTTGATTTGACATAGAATTCCAACCTGTTCAACCGCGTAGGTTACCGACAGGTAACCTACGCGGTTGAACAGGTCATTCATTAAAATAAGCTTAACTGTTTTTCTCCCTGCCTCTCCTCTTCCCCAAAAATCTCTATCTTCCCATACTCACCATCATAACCAGGCAATATCTTCACCTTCCCCTCTCTCACCCTTATAATACCATCTGCAATCCTTTCGGGAAGCTCTTTTAGAAGCCTCTCCTCCTCTATTTTAAGCAATATATCAAATTCAGTCCCCACGCGAGGGACTATTGAATTGTATTCCCTCTCAACTGTCAAAGACCCCTTGCCCACGCCAAGCGCATCTGCGATTATCTCTTCTAGTGGCACCATTGATTTAAAACCTGGTGTATCTTTTGGAACAAAACCCTCTTCCCTGTCTGCTAAGCTCTCCACCCTATTCATCACACCTACCGTCAGAGGTCTTTTACAAACAGGGCAGATATTTTTATATTCTTTAGTCTCTTTGGGCTCAAGCCTGACCTTACAATTTCTATGGCCGTCATAATGGTATTTTCCCTCTTCTGGGAAGAATTCAACCGTATATAAGAATCTCTTCTTATCCTTCTTCTTTAATGCATCTATTATAGAATTGAAACTTAATTCTGTATCAAATACATTCGCCTCCCTTCCTATCTTTGAAGGGCTGTGGGAATCAGAATTGGATATCAAGCTAAACCTATCTAACTTTGACCAACGCCAGTTCATAGCAGGATTGGAACTTAGACCTGTCTCAAGGCAATGTATATCCTTGGAATACTCCTCAAAGCACTCCTCAATACTATCAAATCCAGAGTTTGAACCAAAGAGAGAAAAATGCGGTGTCCATATATGACCTGGCACAACAAATATATCCCTGCTTATCCCAAAGAGGATTTCAACTAAATCCTTTGCATCAAGCCCGAGTATTGGCCTGCCATCAGCGCTTAAGTTTCCATAGCCCATCAGTGTATTATCAATCTTCTCTACAATCTCAAGAGAAGGGCTAAATACCATATTATGAATCTTGCGCGTGCGGCCGTTCTTTGAATAGATACTTGATACTTCAGTGGTCAGTATAAAATTAATCCCTTTGTATAGATAGAGTCCATTGCCCATCTCTTTTAATTTTGAGCGCAGCTCCTCAAGCCAGAGATAATGGGTAAAATCGCCTGTGCCTAAGAGAGAAATCCCTTTTAGTTTTGCAGATTCTATTAGGTGGTCTAAATCCATATCCGCGCTCGTTGCCCTGCTATATTTTGAATGGATATGAAAATCAGCTACGAACTCCACGCAAAAACTCCTTAAGGTTTTGAAAGTGAGTGGCCTTCCAGAAGAGTCTTTTACATTTCGGGCACTGGGAAAAACTCTTTTGCGTCTTAAATACATAAGGGGGCACTCTCTCTTTTGCTCTGGATTTTAAAATCTCAACTACAGGCAGATTGCATTCTACACACCTTATAAAGATATTATTTTTTTCAAATTTTAGTTTAAGTATATTTTGGAGTTCTTTTATCTGTTCTTTTAGATTATTATTCTTTATGCGAATTATCCTTACCTCTTTACTATCAGGAACCTTACTGTCCTTTGTAACTATAGTGCGTCCCTGATTAAATGCAACTAAAAATATTCTCTTTAAATCCTCTTCAAAATATTCTGCATCATACCCTAAGACCCGAAGCCATCTACAAAGTCTGCCCAATTCTTTTGTAACGAGAAATCTATCCGCCATAGACAATCCTGCCTTTACAAATTGTGATTTCAACAACACCTTTGAGTTCCTGACCAAGAAATGGGGTATTCTTACTTTTAGAAAATAGAGATTCCTTTGTAACCTTCCAGGTTTTCTGTGGGTCTACTATAATTATGTCTGCATCCTTACCTTCTGAAAGCGTGCCGCTATCAAGCCCCAAAATCCTGCTCGGATTCAAAGCCATCACTTTAACAAGCTCTAGCCAGCCAAGGAAGTTTTTGTCAATGAGCCCCATTATTACCAATGAAAGGGCGGTCTCTAAACCAATTATTCCAAAAGGGGCATAGTCAAACTCAACGTCCTTTTCGCTATCCAGGTGTGGTGCGTGATCTGTAGCAATTACATCTATAGTCCCATCTTTCAATGCCTCTTTTATCGCCTCAACATCATCTTTTGTACGCAGTGGTTGGTTTATCTTGGCATTTGTGTTAAAGTCCCTGACCGCCTCTTCAGTCAGACTGAAATAGTGTGGTGCAGTCTCACAGCTGACCTTTACCCCTTTATCCTTCGCCTCTTTTATAAGCTCAACTGATTCCTTACAACTTAAATGTGCTATGTGAAGCCTTGCATCTGACATCCTTGCAAGCTCAATATCCCTTGCTACAAAATGGGTCTCAGCAGTGTATGGTATGCCGTTTAAACCTAAGAGCATAGAGATATATCCTTCATTCATACTCCCGCCTTCAGATAAATCTGTATCTTCGCAATGTGAGATTACGATGCGATTCAACATCTTGGAGTATTCCAAGGCCCTTCTCATAATCTGGCTATTTCTTAGCGGATTTCCGTCGTCGCTAAAACCAATTGCCCCTGCTTCAGAGATTGAGGCAAGCTCAGCAAGCTCCTCCCCCTTTAGGCCGCGTGTAATCGCGCCTATTGGAAGAATCTTTATAAGGCCTACCCTTTTACTCTGCGAAACCACAAGCTCTACCACACCTTGATTATCTATTGCTGGGTCTGTATTAGGCATACAGCAAATCGTGGTAAAACCACCTTTAGCTGCTGCAAGGCTTCCAGATTCTATTGTCTCCTCGTCTTCTCTACCAGGTTCTCTCAAGTGAACATGCATATCTACAAGCCCTGGCAGGACAATCTTGTCTTTTGCATCAATTACTTTTATCCCTTTCTTAGCAATATCCTTTTTAAGGGCTTTAATCTTTCCATCTTCAATCAAGATATCCCTCTTTGTATCAATATTATTTGCTGGGTCAACTATATGGCCATCTTTAACTAATAAATCCATACCTACCTCGCTTGCGTTACTAAATATAATACTGCCATCCTGACTGCAACCCCATTTGTAACCTGCTCTAAGATTACAGAATAAGGACCATCCGCAACCTCTTGCGAAAGCTCAACTCCTCTATTTATAGGCCCTGGGTGCATAATCAGTATATCTTTTTTTGCCTTTTTCAAACGTTGGGTATTTAGACCAAAGCGCAAGGCGTATTCTCTTACAGATGGAAATAGGTTCTTCTTCTGCCTTTCATGCTGGATTCTTAGAAGGTTTATAACATCAGCATCCTCTATCGCCTCATCCAAATCAAAAGTAATCTTAACATCCAATCTTTCTATTTCCCGAGGTATTAGGGTTGGCGGTCCACACAATACTACATTCGCCCCAAGTTTCTTCAACCCCCAGATATTTGAGCGCGCAACCCGTGAGTGCGTTATATCTCCTACTATTGCAACATTTATTCCTGAAAGTCTGCCTTTCTTCTGTCTAATTGTAAATATATCCAGGAGCCCTTGAGTTGGATGTTCGTGGCCTCCATCCCCTGCATTTATAACAGATGCCTTAATAGTCTTTGCTAAAAGGTGCGGCGCCCCTGCGCAGGGGTGTCTCATCACAATGATATCTACCTTCATAGCCTCAATATTTTTAGCAGTATCTTTTAAGGTCTCGCCTTTTACAACACTGCTTGTATTCGCAGAGATATTTAGGATATCAGCGCTCAAGCGTTTTGCAGCAAG
>JBBIOC010000009.1:7360-21112 GCA_037443585.1 Candidatus Omnitrophota bacterium | reverse complement strand
AAGACCCTGTCCGTGCCCCAGGATATATTTTTAAAAATTTCTCTATTGAAAGAGGATAAGCTCAATAGATAATAACCGCCGTCTGAGGAAGGACCAATTACGCATTCATTATTTTTTAATTCCTTAAATGCTTTAAGGATGATCTTCTTATCTATAGTAGGGCTATCGCTCCCAATAAGCACTACCTTTTTAGCGCCCTTTCTAAACGCAAACTCAGCAGCATTAGATAGTCTTTGACCCAGGCCACTGCCTTCTTGCGCAAAAGTATCTAAGTTACGACCTAACCACTTCAGTATCTCACTTCTTTTCCTGGCAGGGGTATAAAATATAAATCTATTAAAACTTGTATCGTAGGTCCGCTTTAAAATTATCTCTACAAATCGGCGGTATATTAAAGCAGCCTCTTCTTTACCTATCTCTTTAGCCACCCGCGTCTTAACAAAGCCTGGCTGAGGATATTTGACAAAGATAATCAGGATATTCTCTAACAACAGCTCTCACCTTCAGATGGACAGCAGGGGCTTGGGGCTCCGTCTCTGTATACATTGGTGATGATAAACTGACCTGCATAAGGAAGTGACTTTAATTTTTCTGAAGTATCTGTGCAGATTTCTACAGGAATGCCGCGTGGAAAGATATGCCCGTCGTCATCTTGAACTTCTGAATAAGGCCCCACGTAAGTGGCATACTGACCTATATAGACGCACTCTTTGCCTTTCTTAAATTTGTAACCCTGCACTGTAATAGAACAAAACTGTATCCCCTCTACCTCTTTATATTTAAAGTTTTTCAGAATCTGCAAACCATAAAATCCAGCCTCCTTTGCCTTATAGAGAAATTCGCGTTGCGTCAATGCCCCGGCTATACATTCACCCCATAACCTTTGGTTGTCCTTCATATAGACTGGTACATCTCTATCAGAGACAATATCCGCAATAACGAACCTTCCCCGCTCTTTTAGAATCCGGTAAACCTCGGCAAAGACCTTAGATTTATCAGGAGAAAGATTTACCACACAATTAGAGGTAACCAAATCTACTGACGAAGACTCAACAGGAACCTCCTCCAGGAATCCCTTTCTAAATTCGCAATTTAAAAATCCTAAATTTGCAGCAACCTTCTCTAATGCTTTATTTGCTTTATCTAACATCTCCTCTGTCATATCTATGCCGATGACCCTGCCCACAATCCCAACTTTTTTGGCAGCGATAAAGCAATCTATGCCCGCACCACAACCTAAGTCTACAACTGTCTCTCCTTCCTTAGGTTCTGCCAAACTGATGGGGCTGCCACAGCCATAGGAAACCTCCATTACTTCCTTGGGAATATATGAGATGTCTTCTTTCTCATAGCTCGCAGGGCAACAGAGTTCTTTTTTAGGCTGTATTGCTGCATCCTGATAAAAGTATTTTACATTATCGCGAACGTTATTTGTTTTCAATAAATTCAATGCGCCCTGGCAGCTTGAGCC
Organism: Candidatus Omnitrophota bacterium; assembly: GCA_037443585.1. Taxonomy (GTDB): domain Bacteria; phylum Omnitrophota; class Gorgyraeia; order Gorgyraeales; family JBBIOC01; genus JBBIOC01. The sequence goes on along the minus strand of JBBIOC010000009.1, from coordinate 19,641 downwards.
AAAACCAGCTGTACATGCAAAGCAGTGTTCTCCTAAAATTATCTCTCTCCCCTCTAACTCTTCAAGGGCGATTGAATCAAGCGTAAGGACTTCATCTCTGTCATCCTCTAATGCCAACCCCAACGCTAAATTAAAATCGCAGTCACAAAGCTTACCATCAAACCCTACACTTAAAAATGTGCGGCACATAAGACTCTTCAAGACCTCCGGATTAAAATTGTCCTCTAATAGACGGGCGTAGCTATCATACTCATCCCGGGCTTCTAAATAATCCTTAAATCTTCTTATAGGCACATTTGTTATGGTGATGAGGCGATTGAAGACTATGCCATAATCATTACTTAAAACCTCTTTATATTCTTTTTCTAACCTGTCCTGTGGCGGAGGTAAATTCGGGCCGCTTGGATTGTGGACTAAATCAAGTTGTAGGTCATTGCCCTTTCCAAAGCCTGTATCATTTAAGATGCGAAGCGCCTTTATACTTTTCTCAAATGTCCCCTTCCCGCGCTGGCTGTCGACATTCTCTTTCGTATAATACGGGAATGAGCAGATGAGATGAACCTTAGTCTCTTTAAAAAACTTAGGCAGGTATTCCTTGCCTGGCTCAAAGAAGACCGTCAGGTTAGAGCGAACGATAATTTCTTTTGCCAGGGGCATTGCAGAGCGAATAAGATAATCAAAATTAGGGTTCAACTCCGGGGCGCCCCCTGTTATATCGAGGGTTAAATTTCTATTCTGCGAAAGAAATTTTAAAATATCGTTTATTATTTTTCTGGACATCACGTCTTTACCCTGCGGCGAAGCATCGATATGGCAGTGCGTGCAGCGTTGATTGCACAAATTGCCCATATTGACCTGCAACGTGGTCAGTTTTCCCCTAAATGCTTTCATCGTCGCTCCTCCTTCTTTAGATATTTTTGCAGAACATAAACGACCGCAAACAATAAAATCGCAATGCCGATGACCCAAAAAGTCTTGGGATTAAACAATACTTTTATCAATGATGCGCCGAAGAAAACAAAAGCAAAAGAACCGGGCATAATCCCTATTAAAGTAGCCAAAAAATAGTCTCTAAATTTTACTTTTGTTAAGCCCAGGCTTAAATTTTGAATATCCCAGGCAACATTCGGAATGAGCCGAATTAATAGGACGGTCAAAAATCCGTGCGTTTTAATTTCCTCGTCTATCTTAAGCATCTTCCCCTTTAAAAAATTTTCCATTCTTTTCTAATGCAGGTATTTCATCATCTCTGTAGATAAATCTTGGTTTTCCATCTTTCTTATGGATTTTAGTCTGGTATACATTTAATTTACCAGCCTTTTCTTTCATCCAAAAATCAACATCATATTTGGTCTTTTCATCATCAGTAATAAAATCCGTGCAGGCAAAATAGGCATCTTCCTTTTTGATGTAGCTGACTTTATCTTCATGGACCTTAATAAGTTTAAGTCGTAATTCCTTCCCTTCTTTGGGATCGCTAATTGGAAAATAGCCGACATTGGCTTTGGTTACAGAATTTATGTGCTTTTTTATCCCATTGATGATATCATTGCTAGAAAGCATTGCCTTTTCTCCTGGATGCTCTGCCCCTGGATGTTCAGCGCCGGGGTGTTCTGGTGCTTTACCGGGATGTTCGCTTTTAGCTGGGCTGCCGGGATGCTCTTTTTGTTCAGCTTTGGCTGGTGTTCCAGGATGTTCTCCAGGGTGTTCTGCAGCAGAAGATATCTTGGAAAAACACAACACGACTGTAAAAATAGATAAAACGCATATTAATTTCCTCATTTTATGACCTCCGTTTCATTTCTTTTTCATTGGTTTACCGCAACAACCCTTCGGTGCATCCGAAACTGTGCCGCAGGACTCACACTTATACTTATCTTCTTTTGGTTTCTTCGGACCGCAACAACTTCCCATATTTATCACCTCCCCTTCCCGCCTTTTGCGGGATCCCGAAGTTGCGCTGAAGAAGTTTCTACATTCGGGACAAGTCTCTAAATAACAGTTCAATGTCTACATCCGTAAAATGGACACCGTTAAGTTCAACATAAGGATAGACAAAGAAATTAAGAGGTTGCCCATCTTGGGCATCTTTAAGAGTTATATCTCTGCCTGTGGTAAGATGAACCCTATTTTCGTCGATATTCCCGAAGAAATAATCACGTTTCTCAGGGTTTTTATCTGCCTCGGAAATGTCTACAGGAATCCAGCCTTTATCCTTTAGATAGAACTTGGCCCAGCAGTGATAGCCGTTGAGCCTGCCTTCTTTTGTATCTTCTGGCAGACGAAAACCAATCTCAAACTTTGCCGGAATGCCCAGAGAACGCACAAGAGAAATAAATAAAGAGTGGTAATCGGTGCAGATGCCTTTTAGATGCTGTAAGGTCAGGAGGCTATCGCCGATACCGCAAACCTTAGGGTCGTCTTTAGAATAGGTAAGATTATCTATGATGTAATCATAAATAGCTCGAACCCTTTCTAAATCGTTGTTTTTACCCTCTGTTATCCTTTCGGCTAATTTTTGAATCTTTCCGTTTACCGGAACAAGCCTGTCGCTTTTAAGAAATCGCTATAGATTTTTACGAGTGGCGATTGGATTATCAAATCCTTTAAGCTCCTTTCTTAGGGCTTTGAAAGATAATATTATTTCTGGCTGGTCCTCAATTGAGGCTCCCTGTTTAATTTTCAGGTAAATGATTTTATTCTCGTAATCTTTATCAGCAATTAATCTTGTCTCGTGTGTGGCTTCTATTTTAAAATTGCTTATTTTCTGAAAGGCATCACTTACAGGATAAGGAATCCAAAGGCGAAGACCGTTTGAATCCTTAGGAATACCCTTTAACCGTATCTTTTCCTTTATCATAAATACTCTCTCATCTAAGGAAATTTGAGCGTTTAATTCAAACCAGCCTAAAGAAATAATTACAGATACAATAATAGCAACGATAAACCCCGTTAGAAACCTCTTTCTTTTTACTGGTTGCTCTATAGTTTCTAACGGAGTAAATTTTTTCATAAAATTATAAACTGGCCAAATGCAACAATTCTGCTTCACTTAGGTCTGAAACAAATACGCAGGCGATTCCATCTTCAAGCCACAAAACACTATTATATCCTTTTTCTCTATCCATATAAAAAAGCTTGTCATTTACGTTTATTCTTTTTGCCTTGGGAAATCCCAAATTTTTAGCATCAAACATAAAGACAGAGACTTGGTGTTCGTTTTTGGCGTACATTATATATGCTGTCTTTTTGCCCTTAATCTCACATACCCTTGCCCCTTGCAGCAAGACTCCCTGCGATGATAAATCCGGGGTCATAACCTTGAAGGCAAGTTTAGTCTGAAGCCATCTATTTACCTCAAGGTGTTTATCTGAAAAAATATCCATTGAGATTTTATCCTGCAAGAACTGAATATGCTCTTTAACCGCTTCACTGTAAATGGGGAATGGTCTATTGAGTGAAGAGAATAAAACAAAAATTAAAACTGCTCCCACAATTCCTATTAAAGCTGGCTTTAAAAATGGGAGAACAAATCTGCCGCCCCTTTCTTCTTCCTGCCCTCCCATCTGCTCTAAGAGCTTCTCTTTTAATATATAGGGAGCCTTCTCTTTTGGTATATTGTTCCTGATTAAAGAGTCTATCTTCTTTTCTTGTTCTAACTCTAATTTGCATAAAGGACAGGTCAAAAGGTGTCTTTTTAATATCTCGCTGGTTTGTTTGTCTAATTCACCATCTTAAATGAGCAGATGACTTATGGAGCTCGTCAGAGCGACATAAGTCATAGGCACGAAGTGCCGTCTGTGAATTTAACCCTTGACATTTTTCATAAGTCCTTTCTATAAAAAAATGTCAAGGGTAAGTTCGAACAGATAACTTATGTTCGCTTCGCTCCATAAGTTATCTCCTCACTTATAATAACAAATTTTAGGGAAGATTTATTCAAATTTTTTATTCCACGCAACAACTCATTCGCTTTGGATCGTGTTTAAAGGATTGGGCGGCTATCTTTATGGCTTCAGAGAAGGTGGGAAAGATGTGCACAGTATCTATAATATCATCTATGGTGAGCCCAAATTTTATGGCCAAGGTTGCCTCATGGATTATTTCTGAGGCAAGATTTGAAACGATATGAACGCCTAAAATCTTTTTTGTCTTATGGTCAAGCGCCATAAAGATAAGCCCCTCTGTTTGGTTTGTGGCCTTAGCCTTGGGGATTCTCTCCATTTTCACCATTGAGCATAAGCAGGTACCAAATTTTTCCATATATTCAGATTCCTTCATCCCCACACTGGCAACTTGAGGAACGGTAAATACGGCGTAGGGGATATTATTAAGATCCATTCTGCTCTGTGAATTCTTAAGTGCATTCACAGCCGCAATATTTCCTTCTTTAGCCGCTATAGTTTCAAGCCAAGGCGGTCCGATTATATCTCCAGCAGCATAAATATGTGGCTTTGTTGTCTGTAGGTAATCATTAACCTTAACAAATCCATTTTTATCCACTTCTATTCCGGCATTTTCTAATCCTAATTCCTGGCTGTTTCCCATAACTCCCGCAGCTAATAAAATCTCTTCTACTTCAATATTCTCGATATTTCCATCTTTCTCAATCTGCACAATTTTTTTCTTATCTCGGCGCACACTTTTAGTCTTTGCAACGGTAATTATCCTTATTCCTTCGTCTTCAAGACGCCTTCTTAACTCCTCAGAAACTATCGGCTCTGATTGCGGCAGAATGCGTTCCATCAATTCTACAATGGTAACTTTACTGCCTAATCTGGAAAAAATTTGAGCAAATTCCAAGCCAATAGGACCTGCGCCAATGACAAGCAAGCTCTCAGGTAATTTCTTTAGTTCCAAGGCAGTGCGGTTGGTTAAAAAACCCACCTCTTTTAAGCCTTCGATAGGAATGAGCTTGGTTGATGAGCCGCAAGCAATGATAAACTTAGAAGCAGAGAATCGAACACCTTCTATTTCTATTTCATTTTCAGATATGAAATATGCTCTTGCCTCTTTATAAGTTACATTGGGCAGATTTTTAAGCACATACTCATAATTCGATTTTCTTAAAAGATTGACTAGTCCATCTTTCTCTTCCATAAGCTTAGCAAAATCAACCTTAGCCGAAGAAGCCAAAGAACTAAATCGGCCATGGTTTGCTTTATAATAATCACCTGCCACCTCTAATAAAAACTTGGTGGGCACACAGCCGACATTTACGCAGGTTCCGCCCATAGGAAGCCCAGAATTTACCATTAAGGTCTTGGCGCCTAATTCATCTGCCTTAATTGCAGCAGCAAAACCAGCAGCGCCACCGCCAATAATAATTAAATCATAAGTCTTCATTTTTCCTCCACAACATGCCATCGCTTATCTTCCTTAAATTTTAACATGGCCTTGGACAACAACCCGAAATTATGCTTATTATTAAAAAAATACAATAGCCGTATTAGCTTTTTCATTGTTTTGTCCTTTTCTTATGGCCAACAAATAGATAAACCACCTTTTACAAGTTTTTCAAATTTATTTAATGCCTTTTTCTGTAAGGGATTAATATGAACTTGAGGTCTTTTTAACTTTACGAAATTAATCGCCTTACTTGTATTCATATCTTGTGTTAAAATTAAGTAGGCAGAAACAAAGGTTAAAGAGCGGCTATGCCCGTGTTCGCAATGGACATAGACTTTGATTCTTTGATCTGTTAGGGATTTTAAAAAACAGGCTCCCACCAAGAGCTGTTCCAGAGAAGGAGGCCTATGTTCATCAGTAGGTAACCATAAATAAAACTTTACACCAAAAGGAGTTTCAATTCTTTCCTTTTCTAAACTTATATCCGCTCTTATTCCTGCTTTAAGTAATTCCTTAACAAATCTTCCTTTACAGCATTTATTGGTCCCGATATAGATATAATTAGTAATACGAGAATATTCAAAAGGTAAATCATCCGGATGACGCATAATTATCCTCCCTCTGATTACTTGGCTACATTAGCTTTATAGCCGGTTTTATTGATAGCCTCAATTAATTTATTTATACTTGTCTTATCCGTGTTATAGGTAACCCGAGCAGTTTTCTCCTTAGCTGAGGCAGTTGCATTAATTACTCCTTCTACCTTTTTAAGTGCTTGTGTAACTGTAAGTTCACAAGTAAAACAACTCATCCCTTCTACAGGAATAATTACTTCTTTGCTATTGGTAATAGTGGTTGCTGGAATTTCTTCTGTAGATTTGCCTAAATAGGCATAGAGATTTAAACCTACAAAAAAGGCAACTATTAAACTTGCAAGTGTAAGGATAATTTGGGTCATTCGTTTATTCTCCATCTGGCACGATTTTAAATCGCAAGTTCTCTTTTCTTTAAAATAATATCTCCAGGCAACCGTGATTAATAAAACTCCGCCACCTAAAAACCACCAGTGGTATTTACCGATCGCTGCACCTATGCCCAAACTTCCCAGTCCTATTAAAATCAATATAAGCGGACCTAAACAACAAATAGAAGCAAAAATTGCGGAAAATATTCCTAAGTTTTTGGCTTTCATTGGCAATCCCTCCTTTTAAAATGTCAAACGTAAACTTGTAACTAAAATATAATCTGTCTCTAATTGGCTTCCATTTAAATCTTGAACGATGGGTAATTGTACAGAACTCTCTAAAACCCATCTTTTAGCAGCCCATTGGATACCTGGAGAAAGAAATAAAATATTGCCCCCCAGAATCTTTAACTATACTTCCATTGGATTTATCTTTCTGCTCATACTCTCCGTTAAATTCTAAAACAAGGTTAAGTTGTGAATATATTCCTTTTTCTGGTAAAACCCAAGGCCAGATTCTTCGTTGATAAGCAAGGTTATACTTAAAAATATCGCCAAACTCATAATTACCTGCCTCGGTATTAAATTGATAGGCAAGGTCAATGTCGAATTCTTGATTAAGGGATTGCATTGTAAATAAGATTCCCGCAATGGGATCAAATGAACCCGAACCGAGCTTAAGTTGGGCCTTCTCATCGCCTGTGGGTAATTCTAAACCTGTTATTAAAGAAAACCGTATTGCCTCTCCTGGTAAATCCTTACTCCAAATACGATATTTTGACATCAAATTAATATCACCAATACCAGAATCACTTGTTTTGGAACGAATACCAGAATCGGTAGATTTTTGTCCTTTGTCTATGTACGGCACGGAAAGTGAAACCGCTAATTTTTCTGTTAATCCGTAAACAAAAGTGTTAGGAAACATCCAGACTTGCATCTTTCTATCTTTATCTGTGGGGTCATCGCCCTTCCTTGCATATTTGGCTTGACTCCTGATAATTGTCTGCCCTTTAAAAGGAGTAAGTGCTACATCGCTATTAATTGGCACAGCTAAAACAAAATGAGTATTTAAGAAATAAATAGAAATAGAAAAGATAATCTTTTTCATAATTATAACCTACGTTACCAATTCTATCTTTTCTACACCAATAGAAGGAGCAAGCTCTTTATGTTCATGAACCTTACCTTCTATACGAATAGTAACTTTGCTTTTTAATATCTCCAAAATCCTATCCCTTGAGATTATGTCTGTTTCATATACCAAAAATTCCTGACTTATATCCTTAACAGAGAATAGAATTTGGTCTTTTTTCTCTATAAGATTCCCCGTAGCTGTGATACGAATATAACCTGTACTAAAACCTGCTTCCTTAACTGCTTTTTTAATATCAGTGATGTTTAATGGCGTATTCGACTTTAAAAGTATTTCCACCTTTGCCTGCTTTAGGTGAACACTAATTTTATCAATAGAATTTACTGCCTTAAGTTTCTTTTCTAAACCCCAGACGCAGAAAGGACAAGATAGTCCTTCCACGCCTATCTCTACCTTTTCAATTTCGGCAAAAATATTTTTGGTAGTGGATAAAAACAAAATTGCCAATATCATTAAAACGATATATGGTTTATTTTTCATAATCTTTCTTCGTAAGCTATTCCAGCGGAAGAAGAAACATTCTATAAAATGTATCCTCCTCCCTCAAATCGCCTCATGCAAAGAGACTCTTTGCTTCTGTCAGGGTTGGCCTGCCAACAAATTGAATCTTCCCATCCACAACAACTGTAGGCACAGCCTTAATGTCATAACCCTTAGCCGGTTCACAGCATTCATCTCCAGAGCATCTACGCTCAATTATCTCGCATTCCTGGCAAGCCTCTTGCTTTAGAAGAGATAAAGTTTCTTTGCAGAGCGGACAATCGGCAGTGAAAACTTCAATCCTTCTTCCCATCGTTATCACCTCCCTATTTCGTAAACTTATAGATTATATCCATAAGTTCATTATAGATTTCTTCTTGTTTCTCTTTGCGCTTTGATTGAATGGCATCTGTGGCACATTCTTCCAAGTAAATGCGCATAAGCACCTTACTTACGCCTCTTAAGGCCTCAAAGGTTGAAGAGACCTGCTGGAGTATATCCAGGCAGTAACGGTTGTCTGCTATCATTTGTTTCATCCCCTTGATTTGTCCTTCAATCCGGCTTAAGCGGTCAAGGATGTCTATCTTTCTTATCTTCGTGATACAGCCTTTTTTAGTAGCCACTTCCCCTCCTTATATACTCCTACCCCCTACCACTATAAATATAGTACAAAATAAACAGCTGTCAAGCAAAAAAATTTCGCTTTTCTTAAAAAATTTTGTGCTTTTATAGAGTTTTTGCGGTCATGATTTGGAAGGTTTGAAGAAAGTCTTGATACCTAAAAATGAGGCAAGGATTATAGAAAAGAATATTACATCAAAGAAGATATTCTTCTTTTTAGGAATGGACTTTGAGGCTGGAATTGCCTTTTTTTCTAATACAGGATTTTCTGGATTTGAATGGCGAAAAGGCGCAGTATATGTTTTAAGATTAAAGGCAGGCGATTCTTTACTACCTTTTAACTTCTGTTCCTTTATAATCTCTTCCTTCTCTCTTTCGAATTCCTTTATGGAATCTAAAATTTCAGATTCTACAGTTGAATCATCTATGTCCTCTATTGCAACCTCATCTTGAATCCCTTCTGCCAATGACTTCTCTTTTTCTTCTTTTACTACCTCTCCTTTTTCTATCGACCTTATCCCTTCAGCGGGGGTAACGAATAAAAATAATAGAATTACTGAAAAGACTATTCCCACCATCTCACTATCTCTACCTTTTTTGAAACAGGCAATTTTAAATCTATGAGTCTATTCAGGCCTGATGTATATCTTGAATTTATTCTTTCATCATAATTTATTACAAGGGTGTTCCGATAGATGATTGCCTCATCCTTAGAGATTATTGCACCATTAAAATGAACGCCATAACCTGTCCTTCCTGCAAATGCATGGTTTGTATAAAAAACTCCGTCTACGCTGTTTATATAATTTGTAGCAATATCTGAAAATCGAGTAACACCTTTAGGCAGATTTGAAAAGTTTCTAATATCAGTCTGTGTCTTAACGCTCTGCCAGTTATAGTCTTTGTCCCAGATACCATCACCATCCAAATCTTCATATGCAGGGTCAAACCTGCCGTCGTTTTCTCCTGAGTCGCGCGTATCAGGTATACCATCCAATCCTACGTCCTCATTTCCCATGCCGAATAGCCATTGGTTTGAATACCAAGGCCCACCATTTCTTCCAGTGTAATCCCCCATTATTACACTCTCCCTTGCTGCAAAACCTACCAGGTCTTTATCCTTATGTGCCCTGACCCAGTTGTCTACTGTGCTCGGGTCATCTGAGGCAGGTCTCGGAGAAGAGGGTGCATTCTTATAAGTGATATCGCCTGCGATATAAACATTTCTTCCTGTGTAAATTACACCTTGACCTTTAATGGTCCCTTTTATTACTACATCGCCGGTTACAACCACCGGGCCAGTTATCTCGATCGGCGTAGATGACGTGCCAGTTAAGACTATATTTCCTGTTTCGTTCGGGTCATCTCCGAATACCTTATCTATGATAGTCTTACCACCAATCTTTATATTGCCCCCTTCTTTTTTTGCAAGAGCAGTATAATATGAAAGGTCCTGAAGGTTTGGCATCTCTAATTCTTCAGAATACGGGTGCTGGTGGTCTTTCTGGCCGCCTTTCCCTCTTATCCCCTGTCCTCTATCATCTATCTCCTTGCCAGCATATATATGGCCTTCTACCCTGGGATTGTCCCTAAAATCAAACCTCCCATTTGAACGCACATCCCCATTTGCAGTTATTCCATTTCCATAAAACCAGCCCCAGTTATTTATAAAATAGCCATAATCGAATACCTTTGAGGGAGGGTTCTTCTGAACTGTGGAGTTGATTGTCTTTGCTGAATTTCCAACCTGGCTTGTAGAGGCTATCTGATAAAGGTTGTTTCCTAAGTCTTGAATCTGAATTGTAATGTTTGATTTCTCTAAATAATTATTTGCCCCACCTTGGCTGGTTAGATTATAGGTGACTGACGAAGGAGGATTTCCACTTTTTACTAAGTAGATTCCGCGCTCAATGCCTGCCTCAGCTAAGAAGAAGGCCTTGGTAGAATCTGACTGCCTCTCAGAAAACTTTGTCTCGCTTGTTGTCATTGATAAGAAACTGCTTCCACCAATAAATATGACACTTAAGAATGTCATAGTTAATACCAACATAAAACCTTTATTCTGTCTTAAGGTCTTCATACGTTCCTCAACTTAACAGAGGTGGTTATGTTTGTGCCATGATAACCGTAAACCGGAGTATCCTCATAAATCCTGAAGGTTATTGTCACTAAATTCCCTGAAACCTGAAATATAGTGAAATTGGTCTCTTTGTAGACCTTGCGTGCAACTGTGCTCTCATCATTTGCAACCGATACATTCGGGTCATATATTAAATCTGTTCCGCTTAGCCTATATTCACTGGTTATATCATCTGCACTGGTCTCTGGAGTTCTATTTGGGTCTGTTATAAATCTGATTCTATTTCCATTATCGTATATTGTTGCAGATAAAGCAGTGCGCAGGTTATTTGCAATTTTGTCCATTGCAATCCTGGCATTGCTCTGCATTGCAATAGATATACTGCCGCCTCTGACAAGTCTCTGGCTCAATACATATGCCCAGGTAACGCTTGCCCATGCCATCAAGAATATAGCCACAGCTACTAAAATCTCAACTAAGGTAAACCCTTTGTTTCTCATCGCACCTCATCAACTCTAAATAAGTTTACACTTTAGTCCAGAACTGAAGTGTAAACTTATTTCAGTTTAGTATGGCGAAGCTATAGTGGTTTCCAATACTTCACTCATCTGGCCGTGATAGTCTGTCCAATTTACAGTTACAATAATCTTGTAGCCCTCAATCCCATCTTCTGCTTCATCATCATCGTCATCATCATCGTCGTCATCATCGTCATCGTCATCCTCTTCTTCATCATCTTCCCTATCATCCCCTCTTATTATTGAAACCTCTGTGCGCATAATGCCATTCAGGTCATCTGAATTAGCATCGGTTCTACCCTTATCAATAATTACACCTTCCTGGGTAGGAAAACTCCCAGGATTTATACCAGCGTACCCTGTCTCCTTAAGTTCCTCAAGCCTTGCCTGTGCAATATTTATTGCATTAATCTTATGCCTGCCAAGACTTGATTGAATGCTACCCAAAGAAAATAACGCTATCATCCCTATAAGAATGACTGCAATTATAAATATGCTGACAACTACCTCTATTAGAGTAATGCCTTTACCCCGCCCTTTTGGCTGAAGCGGTTCACTTTTAAAATAAAGATTAAAATTAAGTCTTATTCTCATTCAGTAATAAGTCTCTCTTATTTTATGCTAGTCTAATCTGCCAAAAGGACGGGGTTAATCTAAATACATTTATAAAGTATTTTACCCCTGTTATAAGTATACCATAAAAAAATAAGAAATTAAAGGGCTGGCTTCTTCTTTATCCTACTCTCAAATACTGCATAAAGTGTTGGTACAAAGAGCATAGTAATTAAGGTAGAGAGAGATAACCCCCCTATCATTGTAATGCCCAATGGCTGCCAGACCTCAGAACCCTCACCTCTGGATATGGCTAAAGGAAAAAGCCCTGCTAATGTGGTAATAGTAGTCATAAGAACAGGCCGCAATCTCTCCTGTCCGCCTTTAGTGACTGCCTCAAGCATACTAAATCCTCTTGCCCTGAGCATATTTATATAACTGATTAAGACAATCGCATTATTCACCACAATACCCATCAGCATAACAATCCCTAAAAATGTTATGACGCTCAAGGTCGTTGTGGTCAAAATAAATCCTAAGATTACGCCTGTAAAGGTAAAA
>JBBIOC010000009.1:0-7292 GCA_037443585.1 Candidatus Omnitrophota bacterium | reverse complement strand
CATTACCATATAGACAAGAGATGTGCCTAAGATAAGTAAAAGAAATAAATCCCTGAATGCCTTAGCCTGTTCCTCTGCCTCACCTCCAAAATTTATAACAATATCAGAAGGCAGGATTAAATTTTTTAATTGGCCCTTAATATCCTCTATTACCTTTCCCATTGAACGTCTATAGGTATTGCATTCGACCCTCACCACCCTTTCGCGATTCTTTCTCTCTATTTCAATGGGCCCTGTCACCTCATAGATCTTTGCAATATTTGTCAATTTAACTTGCCTCTGCGTATACGGCGAAATGATTGACAGATTCTCTAAATCTTCTGGCTTTGAACGATATTCTTCTTCAAGGCGAAGATATATATCATAGGTTTCGCCCTTCTCCCGGTATTTGGTAGCAGTAGAACCCTCTATAAATGTCTTAATGCTATCTGTTATAGTGCGCATATCAAGACCTAAACTAGAAGCCTTTTCTCTATCAATTTCTATCTTAAACTCCGGCCTACTCAATTCCCTTGAAATACTCACATCTACCACCCCAGTGGTCTTTTCCATAATCTCTTTTATCTTTCCAGCAATTTCGTCTGTTTCTTCAAAAGAGTGCCCAATAATCTCCGCCTGAATCTGCTTTCCGCCAATGCCTGTTATAATACGCGCCAAAGGATTGCCGGTAGATATATCGGTTTTTAATACCCCCGGGATATCCCTGATCTTTTTTCTTATAATCTGGCCTATCTTTCTGACAGAACGTCTTCTCTCTGTCTTTGGCACGAGTTTTGCGCCTGCTGAAATAATATGAGTCCCTGCTAATTGGCCGAATGCAGCTCCCAATCCTATAGTCTGGCCGCTTCTGACAAATAGAAACTTCTCCTCCGGCACCTCTTTCCTAAAAATCTCTTCAACCTTTAAAGCTGCCTTGTCTGTCTCTTCAACCCTTGTGCCAACAGCCAGATGAATTGTTGGCCGAAGGTCACCTGTATCCTGTTCAGGTATAAATTCATTCCCAACAAAATGGGTCAAAATCAAACTCAATAAAAAAGCCCCTGCAAAACCAAAGATTACTATCTTTTTATGCTGAAGGCACCATGCAAGTGAATGCGAATAAAAAGTCTCCCAGGATTTAAACCAGTTTTCGGATATTTCATAAAATTTAGAAATTAGACTCTGTGGTCTGTGGTCTGTGGTCTGTGGTCTAATACTCAACCATTTTGAACAAAGCATCGGACTAAATGTGGTAGCAGTAAAAAGCGAAGCCAGAAGTGCAACAGTTACTATTATTGCCAGTTCGCTGAACATTATGCCCACTACCCCAGGAATAAAAAGCATCGGGAGAAAAACGACTACAGTGGTCAAGGTAGAAGCTCCTATAGCTAAAAACATCTCCTGCGTCCCAGAGATTGAAGCCTCCTGCGGCTGCTCACCCCTTTCTAAATGTCGTGAAACATTATCCACTACCACAATAGCATTATCTACCACCATGCCAATTGCAATAGTCAGGGAAGAAAGGCTGATTGTATTTATGGTCCTGCCGCTCAAAAATAGATAGATAAAGGAAATTAAAAGGGAAAAAGGGATGGTCAGGGCAATGATTAAACTTGATAAGAACCTCCGCAGGAAAAACCATACCACCAAAATTACAAAAAGGCCGCCTGTCCAGACTGTAGTTTTAAGAGAATTGAGTGAATTGACAATATCTTGGGAATTATCCATAATTAAAAACATATTCACATCAGAGGGGAGTTTTTTCTTCAATTCATTCAGTCTCTTCTTTACGCGCGTTGCCACCTCAACTGTATTGGTTCCGGTCTGTTTTTGAACCAGCATCAAAATCCCTTGATTTCTATTGATTCTGACAATGGCAGTTACTTCCTTAAAACTATCTTCTATACTTGCCACATCTTTCAGATAGATAAGATTCCCGTTAGACTTTCCTAAAATAACTGAATTTATCTCATCAGGTGAGGCAAATTCCCCTGGAAGACGAAGGAGGTAATCTGTAAGACCTGATTTTATGTTCCCTACAGGCTGGGTAATATTCTCCTTATTTAATACCCTCTGGATATCAAGTATAGAAAGGCCGTATCCTTCAAGCCGCTGTCTGTCTATCCAGATATTAATCTGCCGTTCGAGCCCACCATTGAGCTGAACCGCGCCCACACCAGGGATTTGCTTCAACTCATCCCCTACCTGTTTATCTATTAAATCATAAAGCTCAGGATAACTCTCTTCTGCGGTTATCCCCACAAAGAGAATGGGAATCATTGCAGTATTAAATTTAAAGATAAAGGGGTTGTCCATCTCATCAGGTATATCAGGCAGGAAACGTTTGGCAAGTTCTATGCGGTCGCGCACATCATTAGATGCCTCATCAAGATTTGTGCCCCATTTAAATTTAAGGGTAATGATTGAGCGGCCTTCTAAACAGCGGGAGGCAATCTTCTCCAGCCCTGGCGTGGTGCCTAACTGATTTTCCAGGACCTCAGTTACCTTTATCTCTACATCCTCTGGACTTGCACCAGGGTAAACAGATATAACTGAAATAGACGGAGGCTCTATCTCAGGCATCATATCTATTCCCAGGCGCGTCAGACTATAAAGTGCAAGGATGATGATGGAAAAGAAGATCATTAGGTTTGTTGTGGGTCTTTTAACCCCGAATTCAGGTAGATTCATCGTCTCAATGCCGACATTGATACTGATGTTGAAAATATTCCAATGCCGAAATTTTCCTTTCTTTTTAACATTTCTTTAATCCCTTTTGCCATATCAATCAAATTCCATTTTCACCTTGGCCCCATCCCTTAGCCTCTGCTGTCCCATTATCACAACAAGGTCGCCTTGCTTTAAGCCTTCAGTTACCTCAAAATAAGGCCCTTCGCGCATACCTAATTTTATGTTTTTTAGATGAGCAGTTTTATCAATGACTACATATACATAGGCATTGGGCTGTTTTCCTATTATTGCCTCTTTTATTATCACAGGGACTGCCTTATGTTCTTCAATGCTCAATTTGAGCCTTGCAAACATACCTGGCTTCAACCGATGTTCGGCATTGGAGATCAGGAGCTCTGCAGGCGCTGTGCGCGTATCCAGATCAAGGACTGGACTTATCTTTAAAAGTTCTCCTATAAATCTTTCTTCTGGATAGGCATCAATGCTAATCTCTGCGCTCTGCCCTAAAGAAACCTTTGGTAGATACTTTTCAGGCACATCCAATTCAATCTTTACCTTATCCATATCTACAATCAAGGCTACAGGAGTTTGGGGCGCAACGCTTGTTCCTCTGTCTACATAAACCCTTCCTATAATGCCTGTGAGGGGGCTTTCTACAGGCGCTTTCTCAAAAGTAAAACCCACCTCATCTCTATCTATAAACATAATAGTCTCGCCTTTATCAACTGGGCTGCCATCTTCTTTAATTTTTTCAATAACCTTTCCAGTCACCTTTGGATAGACAACTGCCTCGTCCTGGGCCTTGATATTTCCAACATAATCAATGGTCTGCTGCATATCTCTTAGCTCAACCTTCATTACCTTGACTGGGATTATCTCACCTTGTTTTCCTGCTTCTTGCTTTTTGGCACAACCCACAATAGCAAATAGCAAATAGAAACTAGCAAATAGCAAAATTACTCTGTGTAATCTGTGTTTCATCATTCCTCCAATATTATATTATTCTTGACCAGAGTTAAGCCTTCACTCTTTTCTAAATTGATAATTGCAATATTATAATCAATCAGACTCTTTATATAATCCAATTCTGCCTGTGCCAGGTTTTCTTGATATTCCAGAATTTCATGCGTTGATACCTGACCTTGCGCATATCTCTCCTTTTGCGCCTCATAATTCTGCGTCTCTTTCTCCTTAGAAATCTTGGCTGCCTCAACCTGGCGCATCTGTATATCTACTGCCCTAAATTTATCCCTTACTTCCAAGATTATCTCCTGCTCCAATTTTTTAAGCTCTATCAGTACCTGCGCCTTCTCTAATTTCTTCTGGTCATATGTCGTCCTTTCCTCTCCTCCCCAGGGTATGCTCAGCTTAACACCCACAGACCAGTCCTTGTAATCTGAACTTATATTGTCTATGCTATCCTGATAGTCCTTGCCCAATCCATTTAGTCCAAAGCTGCCCACCAAATCCATAGTAGGAAATAGTGCATTCTTTGCAGTCAGTATCTTTATATCCCTGTTTTTCAAATCAATCATTTGCGAATTATAGTCAGGCCGATACTTGAAGGCATTCTTAAGGCTTTCTATCAAATCCCCTTTTTCAACATTGAATTCTATTTCTTTATCAATCAGTTCTATCTTTGTATTCCAGACCTGTGGGTCGTCAACTAAATTTGTAATGAGTTTTAACTCATCTTCTGACTTTTTTAATTCCGCCTCAGCGCTGAGCAAGGCCTTCTGTCTCTGTGCAACCGCTGACTCTGTCTCCAACAAATCTACTGAGCTCACCAGACCCTTTTGATAACGCGCTTTGTTTATCTCTAATAAGTCTTCTGCGCGCCTCAATGCAGAACTGGCAATGGCATATTTCTCTAAATAATAGATATAGTCATAATAATCAGCCTTGGTCCTTGTAATAATTTCCATAACAGTCTCTTTGAAATCCTCTTCAGAGACTAACCTTTCATTCTGGGCTATACGGATTTCAGCAGTATTGACTGAGATGCCAGAGTCTCTAAGGAGAGGCTGCGTTAAGGTGAGTTTTGGCTCTGCTGTATAATAAGGGTTTATAGACTGAAAGCTGGAATTACTCTTATACCTCTCATTTATAAGCTCTATTAATACTTCAGTCCCTGTAATTAACTTTCCAGAGAGGCTTGCATTAAAATCAATATCCCTTGTCTGCAAGATATTTGCACCAGCCAGAGTAGACGTGGAAGGTTTTGTATTATCGCGCAATGTCCAATTAGCAGTAAGGGTTGGTTCAAAATCTGAGCGCGCAATTCTAATATCGTCCTCTTTAATTTTTGGCTCAATACGTTTTATCTTAATATCTGAATTATTCTTTAAGGCAAATGTTATACAGTCCACCAGGCTTATCCTTAAGACTTTATTGGTATTTGCTGATTCTATAAATGCCTCCTTATCAAAGATATTTAAAGACTCTTCAGCATACGCAGTAGATATCAATAAAATAAGGAATCCCCAAAAAAACTTTCTTAAACGCGTCAAAAAATATTTTTCAGGTCTTTTCATCTCTCTGACCTCTCATGAAGAATCCTGTATACCTTCTCTAATATCTCCAAGTAATTCTGCCGTTCTCTTTCGGACAGTCTTCCAAAGACATCCTTTATGAGTAAGAAACGTTCTTTTTCTACGCTTTCAACAATCCCTTTGCCTCTTCTGGTGAGCTTTATCCTGACTATGCGCCTGTCTTCTTCGTCCCTTTCCCTTGTTAATAGATGTGCCTGCACCAATCTATCTACTATGCCTGTTGCAGCGCTCAAGGTAGTTGCCATATGTCTGGATATCTCACCCATTATTGCCTCGCCCTTATTTTTGATAAAGTTTAGAACGAAAAGCTGGGGCAGAGAGATTTCGCCTTTTGCAAGCGGGTTCTTCTGCCTTCTGGTAAACTCCTTTAGGAGATTTGGCATCAACTCATTTAACTTCTTCGAAAATTCTAAAATCGAATCGTCCATATTTAACCCTCCAAATATTTAGTTAATACTAAAAATATAAGTATGATTACGCAGATTAAAAAGCGCAGATTACACAGATAAATTCCAACGATAATCTGTGTAATCTTTTTTTAAAAATCTGTGTAATCAAATTATTTGTTTTATATTTAAGCAAATAAATATTTAACTTAATTAACTATTTACAATATAAAGTATATCACCAAAATTTTTTGCTTTCAAGTTCCTTTTTTCTCTTCAATAAATTTTTCTACGGATAGTGCAGCTACTGCCCCTTCCCCGCAAGCATTTACTACCTGTCTAAAAGACTTTTTTATACAGTCCCCACAGGCATAAAGGCCTTCTAATGAAGTGCTCATATTATTACTATCTACTATAATATACCCACTCTCATCCATATCAATTAAACCTTTTAAAAATTGAGTATTTGGCACAAGCCCCACAAATATAAAGACACCCTCGCATGGAATATCTCTGATTGCTTCAGTCTTTACATCCTTTACCTTTAACCCTTCTACCAGATTATCTCCTGATATCTCTAAAAGAATAGAATTAAATACAAATTCAATCTTAGAGTTTAAGAATGCGCGCTCCTGGATTATCTGGGAAGCTCTGAGTTTGTCTCTACGATGTACTATAAAGACCTTCTTTGCAAATCTTGTCAAAAAGATTCCCTCTTCTACAGCAGTGTCTCCGCCTCCGATTACAGAAACTATTTTTTCCTTAAAAAGTGGGCCATCGCAGGTTGCGCAGTATGAGACACCTTTGCCACGAAGTCTCTCTTCACCAGGCACGCCGAGTTTTTTCGCCTCAGCCCCAGTCGCAATTATCACGCCAAGAGTTTCATATTCTTTATCTGTAGTCTTAACTACATAGCTTCCACCTTCCACCTTCCACCTTCCACCTTTGATAACTGCCTCAACTTCTCCTTCTCTTATCTCTACCCCAAACTTAACAGCCTGCTCTTTCATCCTATCCGCTAACTCATAGCCTTTTATCCCTGAAGGA
The DNA here is from genome assembly GCA_037443585.1 of Candidatus Omnitrophota bacterium. Taxonomy (GTDB): domain Bacteria; phylum Omnitrophota; class Gorgyraeia; order Gorgyraeales; family JBBIOC01; genus JBBIOC01. The sequence goes on along the minus strand of JBBIOC010000009.1, from coordinate 637 downwards.
AAACCTGGATAATTTTCTATAAAATCAGTCAGCATCATATACCCGCCCGCAGAAACCTTCTCCAGGATTACAGTCTTAAGGCCATTGCGCACCGCATAAAGACCTGCTGTCAATCCAGCAGGCCCCGCGCCTATTATTACTACGTCATACATAAAGTCTCCCTAAAAAATTGTGCCAGGTACAATTCTTTTCTTAAATTTGATATGTACCTGGCACAGATTCTTTTATTCCAAAGTAGTACCAATCTTCTCAAGCACCTCTTCTTCCACAAATATAGGCGCCTTTGCACGAACAGCAAGGGCTATGCTATCGCTCGGCCGCGCATCTACTTCAGTAACCTTACCATCTTCAGAAAGCACTAACTTTGCAAAAAAGGTGTTCTGCTCAAGTTTGGTTATAACAATCCTATCTAATTTTATACCTAAGTTTGTAAGCGTATTATAAAAGAGGTCATGCGTCATTGGCCTCGGAGGCTCAATCCCGCTTATCTTCATCTTTATAGCAGTAATCTCTAAGATGCCTATTACAATAGGAAGAAATCTATTGCCCTGTCTCTCTTTGAGCACTATGACCTGCTCGCCCCTATTTTCATCAATCCTGATCTTATTTAATTCCATCTCAATCATAATCTTTACCT
>JBBIOC010000008.1:0-21358 GCA_037443585.1 Candidatus Omnitrophota bacterium | reverse complement strand
ATGAGGGTATCTTAGGCATACTAAAGGACAGGCCCCTTTCTGAAGGTGAAATATTTGAAATGCTCAAAGAAGGAATGAAGCCTGTTAAGGGTGTGATAAGCAAAGAGAAGGTTAAGAGGGAATTGAAGAAATTGTCAAGGAATATTAAGGAAATGCTCAATGAGCTCAGAAACTTAGGCAAAATAGATATTGTTTTCTCTGACCTTGAAAGAACAGAACCGTATTATATCTTATCAGAGTATAGAAAAAGATATTTAAAAGAAGGGAGATTAATAGAAATTTCTGAGGCTAAAGACAGGTCACATCTCTATATAAATAGTAGTAAGATTAGAATTGGTTTGTGCGATCTTAAATTCAAGAAGATTGTAGATGCCTTTGCATCTCATAGTCAGGATAGCGTTGCGAGGGCACTAATTGAAGATTCCTATAAGTCTGCAATGGAAATCTATAAACAGAAAAAATTTGAAATTTCAGGCGAGCTATATTTAGAGCATGTCTTAAATGTAGCAGAGATGCTTGTTGAGTGGAATTGCTCTGAAGAGACAATCGCTGCAGCGATATTACATAAAGTAGATTTTGAAGAGATAAGAAAATTAAAGATAGAAAAAAGCCTGAAGGATAGGATAATCCAAATCCTTAAAAGATATAAAAAAATAAATTATCTCCCATATCTTCCACCTATGAAATTAAAAGAAATAAGTGAGAGGTCAGAAAAGTGGAAATTTCATATCTATTATTTTATGAATATGCTGATTCAATTAGCAGAAGAGCCGGATATTATGTTATTTCTATTGGCAAATAAATATGAGGCAATCAAAACTGGAACTTCGCAGACCCCAGAATATCTCTACAATCAGACTACACAGGTCTATTCTCCTTTGTCTTCAAGACTTGGCCTTGAACAAATCTCAGATGAATTTGCTGATTTGGGATTTAAAATTGAAAATCCTGAAAAATACAAAGAGGTTAAAAAAGAAATAGAGAAAGCATTGGGTATGAGCCTTGATAAGGCAAAGGTTTATATCAAACACCTGGAGAATGAATGTAGAAAAAAACTAACTAAAAGGGGTTTTAGAAATTTTAATGTTAAAGGCAGACTAAAGGGGATTCACAGCACATATCTAAAATCAATTAGGACCAGTGAACCTATAAGTGAAATAAAAGACCTTTTTAGTATTAAAGTAATAATAGATGAACAAGATTTATCAAGTAGAGACTATTATATTCACAGGGACTTTGGCAAAGAATATGAAGAGACTTCTAAGTTTAAAACCAAAATGGAAAAAGAAAAAGGACTGACCGAGACTTTTTATTTCGAACAGATATACATTGAGACCAAAGGCAAGAGAAGGGTTGAGTTTAAATATATTTCTAAAGGAGAATACGAGAAAGAGAGGTCAAGTCCTTCCAGCTTTGCTCATTGGGGCTATAAGATAGGGCAATTATTTGGCCAGAGATTTAGAACTGATGAGGTATATTTAACTGGAGCCTTTAGAAATGATTTTACTCGTATTCGCGATATTCTAAAAGATAGAATTTACATAATGTTTTTAGAATCTAAACTGGGTTTGGTTATGAGTATTGGAGAGTTTACAAAATCTGATAAGATTAAGGATTTTGAAGGCATTAAAGTTGCAGAACCAGAATTTAAAGAAGGCAAGTTAAATTTAAAAAATAAGAGATCCCCTCCATTAGACTATGTCTTAAAGAGCGGAGAAGTTGTGGTTAGATATAAAAAAGGCTTATTAATGCCATGGCTAAAGAAGGCTTCAGATAATATTTACCATCGCCTAACGGGGAGGCGGCTTATTTCAGGTGGGATATATGATATCCTGATTGCGCCTCTTGTTGAAAATACTATGATGTTTGGGACATACATAGGTGTCTCTGAGCTAATGGGTAAATTCCTGAGCTCTATCTTATATTCTGGTTATTTAGGCAGGATTTTACCTGTTCTTTTACCTGCCTTGCTTACACTCTCTTTAACCTCCCTGATATTTACCCTGCTTCATTTTGAAAGGGTATCCGGCCATTTAATAGTTCCTAACTTCCTAAGAAGATTTAACTTAAGCCTTTTGGTATTTTTGCCATTTATCGGGGTCTCTTTAATAGAGCAAACCCCATTGGTCATAGCAAGCCTTTTGTTAGTCTCTTCCTTTATCCATTCTTTTATTAATCTACTCCATACTAAAACAAAAAAGGTTATTGTTGCACTTGGTGGCAATGCCTTTGATGAATTAGATACTATGGCAGAAAGTATTGTGAGACTTATAGAGATGGGTCAGGATGTTGTGATTACACACGGAAATGGGCCGCAGGTTGGGGAGTGGGCAGAATATAGGAGCGATATACCTTTATATGTCCTAGATGGATACACTCAAGTTGAGATGGGTAGAGTAATAGAAAGGGCATTGAATAGAGAATTTCAAAAGAGAGGCATTGAAAAAGAAGTTGTTACAGTCATTACACGAGTTGAAGTTGATAAGGATGACCCTGCATTTAATAATCCAACCAAACCGATAGGACCTTATTACGCAGAAGCAGAGAAAAAGCAGATTGAGAAGCAAAATGGCTGGAGGTTTGAATATATAGAAGCAAAAGGTAAATTTAGAAGAGTAGTTCCTTCGCCAAGACCGATTAGAATTGCAGAAGAAGATTTGTCAAAAATCAAAAAAGCTATCAGAGCAGGCAAGATTGTTATCTGTTGTGGTGGCGGAGGAATACCAGTATTTAGAAACTCAGAAGGTAGATTAGAAAAAGTTGAAGCAGTAATAGATAAGGATTTGGCATCTGCAGTCCTTGCAAGAGAATTAAATAGCGATGGGCTTTACATAGTTACTGATGTTGAAAAGGTTGCTTTAAATTTTAAAAAGCCTGGTGAGAGATGGTTAGATGAGATGACAGCAGAGGAGGCCAGAAGATATTTAAAGGAAGACCGTTTCCCTCCCGGCTCAATGGGACCGAAGATAAAAGCAGCCATAGATTTTGTTGAGTCTACAGGAAATGAGGTGATTATAACAAAGGCCGAGACCCTGCCAAAAGCAGTAGAGGGCAAGTCAGGGACGAGGATTAGTATTAATATATTCATTGCCCCTGTCCTCTATGGTTTTTGGTCCTACCTGGTTCAATCATTCTCATTCAGTCCTACAATTCAATCCTTACTGCTTATCTTAGGTGGAATAGGAGTTGTAGTAGGTATGCTAATTTTACGTCCTAGTTTGCCTCTACAGGTTAGGCAAGAATTGGCCCAGAAACTCTTACAAGAATTAGAACTTAGACTTATTCTCAGACTGGTAGAAATGCCTTCTTATGAATGGATAGAACGTGTGATGCAGACTGTCTGGAAGTCTGCATTCAGGCGACCAGATGGCATTCGGCATTACAGGGATGAAAAAGAAGGCATAGATTTTGAATTTGCAGTATTTAAAAGGGCGGATTACGAACATCTAAGAGAAAAAGATAAGCAGATATTCGAATGGCTCATAAACCTTTTGGGACATGGATTTGGATATTATAGCGACCGTGATAGAAGATACTACCTCTTTGTGGATGGGGATTTCATTCCTTCGGAATTCATAGACATAGTCGGGCTTCATGAATATGCTGAGTCAGTCTTAGGTAATCACTTTTTTGCTACTCAGGTTGAATTTAAAATGGCTCAAATGCTGAATCGCGTTGAAGCATATATGGCCTGGCTGATTGAGAACTATCCAGCCAAATTTGCAAATATCTTTACCTGTGTGAAGTATACTGAGATACTTTTGTCTGAGAGCATAATGAAAAGTGAATCCTACCAGAAGTATATGGAAGAATGGTCCAGTTCGCAGTCAGCTGAAGCGGTCAAGAGAATGCTTGAGGAATTCAAATGGCCGGTCAGCCTGCTTCGCGCTATTAAAAAGGCAGAAGCGCAGAATAAGAAGGCTGTTGAAATCTTAGAAGAGCTATTTAGTAATCTTACGAAACTATCTGAAAAATTACCTGAACGAACTTGGCCAGAGTTATTAAAAGACCTTGATAGATATGCTCAAAAGGCTATTCATCATCTAATTACAACAATTGATGTAAGAGTAGTAAATCAAGATTTAATACAAAGCGTATGGATGGAAAGAAGACAAATGGCTGGAACTGCGCTTTTAAAAACTTGGGAACGCTATAAAGAAATAAAAGGACAGAGTGAAGCGGTTGAGGAATTGAAAGCGGCAGGCCTTGATACACCTAACCTTGAACACTTTGGCGTCTTTAGTATAAATGATATTATGACTCTTATAAGACCGCGCAGACCCTGGGCTATGGGAGACCACGTTAGATTTTTTGACAACCCATCTTTTGGAATCGGAGTGATTGTTGGGATAGAGGACAGAGTAGGGGTCGGGAGACTCTTCCGTATAAAGGTTAAGGGAGAATGGGAAGTGTTAGTTTTGGAAAAAGAAGCCTATAATCAGCTCCAATTGATGCCTGAAGAAGCTCTTTCAGTAACACAAAGAGAGGGCCGCCTTAATATCTCTTCAAAAGGGCTCATAATTAGTGGACTGATAACACTGGGAGTGACTATTGCTGGATTATTTATACATAGCACAATCTCTCCTGACACTATAAAAGATTCGCTCTTTTTATATCTTTTTGGTTCTGGCATGTCTCTTCTTTACTTTGGTCTCGGATTTTTAATGCAGATTCTGCCAAAACTTGCCTCGCGTGGATGGTATAGAGTAGGGCCTATAATACCCTTCTTTAAAGAAGCAAGGCATGACCCTAATATAGAATTCTCTGATGTGAGATGGGAAGATGTAGGGAAGGTTTTATATGTCAATATGGAAAGACGCTTTCCAAAAATTCTTCAATATATCTATGCTATCCACGAGAAAGTTCACCTTTCAAGATTTCAGGTGAATCCAAAAGATAGATTTAGAAGAATATTAAATGAGATACCAGCATACGGCATCTATACTATTCCTCTCATATTTGCCCTTATAGGATATTTTATAACAGGGCTTGGTCTGACAGGTTCAATATTAGGCGGTGCTCTGGGTATAGTTTTTCTCATTAAATTTATCCTGCCTTCAAAAGAGGTATTTGTAAAAGGCGCAACAAATGAGATACCAAATGTTATATATGGTAGGGTAGTAAAATATGAGGTAACAGGCGACACTGGTATTGTAGCTTACAGTTCTGTAAGGCCAGGTGCCTCAAAGAGAGAAAAAGAGTTGGCTTTGAGAGAACAGGAGATACTTATAGAAGAGATAATTGAGGAGAAAATAATTGAATTGACTTCACTGGGTTCTTCAAGATTAGTCAGAGAATTGAGGAGATTGCTGAGATTGACAAAAGAGCTTATAAGAAAGGAAGACCCGGATACAGGTATGTATATGGATGCGGATTATTTGTTTAAGAAATTGGCATTAGAGAGATTAAAGCGATTAAAAGAGGATAGAGAGTTTCAGAATTACATTACTGATATCTTTAAAAAACTTGACGATAGATTTGGAATTTCTGATGATGAGGTGAATGACAGGATAAAGTTTTTTAGAAGAGAGATGAAAGGGATAATAAGGAGCTACAAAACGAGAATTGAATTATTTAGAAAAAAAGGAAAGATACAAAAGGCAGAGAGTATGGAAGGGGTCCTGATGATTTTAGATGGGATTGAAGAAGAGATGGTTGAAATTATAAGAAGGGAGAAGAAAAAGGCATATTATTTGTTGTGGAAATATTCTGATATAAAAGAGATTGAAAGGATTGAAGAAAATAAGCGGCCTCAATTTAGTAACCTGTTGCTTTCTTATAGCAGCAAAGATAAAACCTCTCAGTTTTATGCTGATTATTGTGAGATTCAGGTCTTGCTTTCACAGCTGGTAATGGCTTTAAAGCAGAGCTATTATCTTACAAAACCTGGCGATACACCAGAGCTTAAAGAAATGAAGATAAAGGATGAAAAGCTAAGATTTGAAAGGGTCATTGAACATATTTCAAAGGAATTTAAAGATTCAGATTCCATTGCAGCAGGATTTATAAAAAGGCTTCAGAAAGAGATATCCCATCTTATTGATGAGACTCACGGGCCTAATCATCAACATTTTACAGTAGAACATATTGTAGATATACAGAAAGATAAAGAGATTGAAAATCTATCTAAACCAGAAGATATCACAGCTATAGAAGCTATATCTGCTCGGATTATGAGGGAGATGGAAGAGGTATTTATTGGTGAAGAAGAGATAGAAAAGGAACCGATTGTTCTTGTTGCCAAGGCTTTGGATGCCCATGTAATAGAAGAGCTAAGAAAAAGATATAATATAAAGGCATTTCTGACAGAGACAGGGACCCCAAGGTCCCACTTTGTAGCGGTGGCTGGGGATGAAGGCATTGTGGCTATTACTGGGGCGAGGGCCACCAGGATGGCCGCACATCCGTATGCGAGCTGTTATGATGTTTTGAGGGGTGGTGAGTTTGCCATAGTAGATGGGACAACAGGGGTAGCATATGCAAATCCTAACAGAAAGACCATTAAGAGATTATTAAATAGAAGGTTAGAAGAGAGGACTTTATGGAGATATTGTATGCCATATAGGTTCCGTCCTTCTTTTACACAGGATGGAAAGGGGATGCACATAATAGGTAATATTGCAGCACCTGAGGAGATTGAAAAGATTTTTGAAAGAGGAGGGGAGGGCATAGGTTTGTTTAGGACAGAATTTTTATATTCAGGGGAAAGAGAGCCTGCGGAAAGCGAGCAAGAAGAGACATTTTTAAAGATTTCAAATATGGCAGGTGCAGATAGGACTATAACTATTAGGCTGATTGACAGACAGAGGGATAAACCTATGCCTTGCCTTCCAGAATCAAGGGCATTTGGTTGTCGCTACTATTTTGAGGATGCATATGGAAGGGAGGTTGTCTTGAGACAGATTCGAGCTGTTATAAAGGCATATGCCAGGTCACACCATAAGAATCTGAAGATAATGTTTCCTATAGTGAGTTCAAAAGAAGATATAAATAGATGTCTTGATTTGGTTGAAGGAGCCAGGAAAAAACTTTTAAAGCAAGGCGAAATCAAACCTGCCGACTTGAAGGGATTTAAAATCGGTTTTATGATTGAGACAAAGGAGGCGGTTGAAAATGCAGGATATATAATAAAAAAATCTGATTTTGTAAGTATTGGAACAAATGATTTGACTGCCAATATATTTAATGCAAGTAGAGACGATGCTGAGAGCCAGCATCTTTTTACAGAACTTCAGCCTGAGGTCTTATCAGCTATATGGAGTGTATTTAAAGAAGTAGCTGAATCAAATAGGAGATATTCTACCAAGAAAGAGATCAGCGTCTGCGGCGAATTAGCCCATGACTTAAGGTTTGTGCTCTTTGCAGCATTTTTAAATAACCCATTCGCAGACTTAAAGCTGAGCGTTGGCTCTAACCATATACCCAGAATAAAGATGCTTATAAGTAATCTAAATACTGGGGCTCAGACCTTACAAAGAGCCGCGAATATCGACTCACTTTTACGCGATGCCCTTGCCAGAGAAGTTGATTTAAATACTTTATTTGGTGGTGAGGTTGAAAGATTAATGAGCTCAGTAAAAGGTTCGGATATCTATAAGAAGATATCAGGTTCAATTAAAAAGGCTATGGGATACAAAAGAGAGATAAAAGATATTTTGAAGATGTCCAGAGGCGAAAGTATACTTCCACGTTATGAAAAGAGAGAAGAAAGGTTATTTTCAATAGTGGATGCATACTTATTTAAAAATCCAGAATATATGCCTAAAGAGACTTTGCCCATTCATTACAGTCTGAAAGAAGGGGTAAAGATATCTATAAAGGGCCTTTCTGATATAGAAGAGATTCGGAATGGCTTGATAATAGAAGAAGCAAGAGGGATTATCGATAGACATAGAAGGATAGGAAACCTCGATGGATTGATAAGATATTATACTAAGTCAACAAAACACTCTTTCAATAAGATATCAAAAAGTATCCTTGGCACCGATGATTATATTTCAAATTTAGAAGAGTCAAGGCAGAATTTTAGAGACCTTTATCTATTATTACTTTTCAAGGAAATACAAGAAAAGAACCTGCCTGGCCCATTACATGCCTTTAGAGCTGTTTCGCTATATTCCCTCCTTGGACTAGGCGGCGGTCTGGATTGGATAGTTATCTTTGGAGCAGTATCTATAAAACTTATGCATTATATAATGGCAAATTTGAATAACCTGCCTCTATCTGAGATTATAGTTCTTCCTGCCCTTTTAGTTATAACACTTATCTTTACTGTTACAAGTTTTATAAGGGTAGTCGCCACTTTAAAGGCCATCCGCCAGGCCCACCCTGAATTTACATTATGGCAGGCCCTTAAGCATGATATTGGCCATGACAAAACCGCATTATTAAACTTAAGCAAAATCTCCCCTTCTACCCACAGGCAAATTCTCTATCACGAATCCTTCAGATACCATATATCTGGCCTTATTGCATTTATGCCTATTCTATCTTTTATCTGGCTAAGAAAGAAAGCGGTTTCAGAAAAGACAGAGGTCACAGTCAGCAGAGGCCCAACAATTAAAATATCAGAGCCTGCAGCCCTACCTACTCATAAAAAAGAAAAAGAGGTTAAGCCATTACACATCCTCTTCAGGCAGATAAATGGCCTTATGCTGATACCTATGTTATCTGCCTTTATTAAAGAGTGCGTAGAAAAAGATGCGTTTGAAGAGCTATTTGGGACAAAAGAGAATCCTAAGTTTGTAACTGCTGATGATATTGCTAAGAGACTTAAACGCAAAGGTTATAGAAAATCGCTATTTAGGTTAATTACTATTAAGACAATATTCAGAGCCCTTTTGACCCCGTGGTTGCATAATAACCCAGAAGAGAACATAGGCAATATCACCAATGCTATGCGCCTCTTTGTAAAACAAGGATGGATGAAGATTGAAAAGGGTAAAAATGGCAGAGCAGAATTCCAGCTTACAGAGCTTGGCTGGGAGGCAGTTCTGCTTGCAAGGCAGGGCTATTTTGATGAGGCGTGTGCTGCAATACGTCATTTAAAGAACTTCCCTGTTTATTTCCGTAGCCCTCCGCGATGGGCATGGCAGAAGAAGAGACTTAAGAATGCCTTAAAAGAGTACAGAGGACTTATTAGAAAGAGCGAGGTCGAATGGGGCATAGTAACCCAAGAGAATGACAATAAGATAGTTAGACGAGTAAAGCGACAGACCCGTGAACACCTGGATGGCATACTAATCGTCTCCACCATGGTAGCGCTTGGCATGCCACTGTATAAGAGGAAAGGCCAAGTAATTGAACAAGTTGAACCTTCTATCCTTGAGTTATTTAGTGAAGAGACCAAAGCGCTGGACCTTAGAACCCTCAAACCAAATAAATATAATATAGGATTTTTAAATGAGGCATTCACATTGTTGGAGCTTAAAGGGATAGTTACCCGCCAGAAAGAGAATAATCAGATTGTAGAGCTTACAGACTTAGGAAAGGAGCTAAAGAAGATTAATGGAAGCTACTGGGTGACTGATGCTTATTTGAAACTTTTTGAAATGAATGATGAACTTCTTTTTGGAAACCCTGTTCTAATCAATGTTGATAAAGACGAACATATGGAGGCAAATCCCTTCTATGCATTGTTAAACGAATTCTTTGGTAATACTGTCCTGCTCTTTGACAAGAGGATGCAGGATATAGCAGGGACTCGACGCGCGCATAAGAAATACCTCGAGGCCATTATTGACTCACTTAAAGCTAATTTCAAGAAACCATCAAATGAGCAGCCAGCTGGCCTTATAGATATAGGAGGCGGCACAGGAGAGCATGCAGTAGAAGCTGCTGAAAAGTTTATTGAGCTTATTCTTACTGAGACAGACCGCGACTTAAGGGAATATCCTTTTATCGTTATTGTTGCTGACCTCAATAAATCTGCTATACGCAGAGCAAAGAAGACATTGAAGGGATTAAAAGAAAGGTTAAAAGGGCAGGAATTTAAAGACCGTGGGAATCTTGATACAATAATTGAACAAGGCCTTGTAGTGCGGTCTCTGAAAGCTGATGTCACAAACTCTGATAAACTGGACAGTGACATACGAAGATTTCTCAATGTGGGATTGTCTAATCTTGTGACTATGAGGATGTTTCTGGACGAGGAGCGAGCTCTACGTGTTCAGACCATTGATGAAGCAATGGAGATTATTCAAAAGAGCGTAAAAGAGGTGGACCGCAAGGCATTATTTAGAGTATTAAAGAATGAGTTTAGCGGAGAGATTTTAGGAGAAGATGCTTTACCGGAGACAGAAGAGGAATTTGAAAATTGGGATAAGGGACGAGTTGTAAATCTTATTGTAAATCAATTCACTGTTTCTCAGGCTTATCATGGGAGGCTAATTCCTGAAATTGTAGCAGCTGCAGATTACATAGATTTCCTGAAAAAAAGCAGTAAATTTGCAACCCGCTATCCTAATATAATCGTAGAACAGCATCCACCAAGGCTTACACCAGGGTTTCAAAAGAGACTTCAGGATGATGTGCCAGAGGATGCAGATGAGCCAATGATTCCGGATTTAATACTTTCACAGGCATACTGGGCGACCCAGTCTTTCTCGCATCAGTATCTGATGCCATACCCTGAACATCTGCTGGCAATAGTTTTAGCTGGTTTAAAATATGAGGTGCTTAAGGTTTATCCTCCCGAGGATACTGGTCTGCCTACTGGCATAAGCACAATTGCGTGCCGGGGCAGAATTCCAATACTCAACCACAATGCCCGGCAGGCAGAGGACAATGTCAGAGATGACAAGACCTTTATCGGAGAGGTTAGCTCTTTGCTTAGCCGGGCTTCGAAGGGTTTAGCTATTATTTTAGTCTCCTTTATGTTGATGGGATTTAGTAGATTGCAAGCACCAATAGTGATACCTACTTCTATATTCTCGCAGGGAAAAGATAAAGTAGAAAATAGTGAGCTATATAAAAGGCCTACAGCAGATGAAAATAGAATAATTCGAGAGATAGACGGTTTTACAAAGAACAGCCCCTATAATATTTTGGAAGGGTTAAGGCAGGCACTCATTAAATTGAGGTTAGCTGATAGAAGCAGTTCTATGGTTTCTAAGGATTGTGAGTATGTAGTATTAGAAACCACGCCTAAAGAAAGTAGGGCGAAGGCAAAAGAGAGGGCTTTAAAGGATAAAGAGATTAGATACTTGGATATCTGGACAGCAGAGATTAGAGGCAATGATGGCACAACATACTACCAAGTCAGGGCAGCCTTCAAGAAAGATTTTGAGGATGCGCTCTTTCACGATGCAGCTGTCAAGACAAGTGTGCCTGAAGTCTGGTCAAGGCTGAGGTTTGAGTTAGAATCTTTTGGTTTACATTGGATTGAAGAGCCATATAAATGGCTCAAAAAGCCAGGATTTGTTACATCAAGGGTAGGTGCAATAGGAAAGGCCCAATTGATGAAGCCTGCATTTGATGAGATCATCAGGCATATGGAGATTATAGGGAGGCTCCTTGAAAGATCATATGATGATGAAAGATGGCAAAATATGAGGGAACTCCAGGGTATATATAAAAGATATTATGAGCAGGAATTGAATATCTTAAGTTTAATAACAGGCGATGAGAAGATAGAAATTTTGAAAGACATTGAAAATGATAGAAAGCGTGAACTGATCCAATCCTTTAATAATAGATGGGACATTGTGCAATATGTAGAGTCAGAGAATCAGCTCTGGGGATTGGTCTATTTCCATCTTATGATAAATGAATTCTGGCTCCAGAAAAAACTCGGGGAATTAGTAAGAGATAAGGCCTCTTCAATTGCAGGTGATATATGGGCAGATAGAGAGAGGATTGAGGCATTTTTGAAAGAGAGAGGTTTTGACAAAAAACTAATCACAGATATCCCCGAAGAGGTTGTTACTGAAAGAGATGCCTTCAAGACATATTTTCAAGAGAGGTTTCCTTTAATATCTATTTCTGAAGTCGAAGAATTGTGGTTTGTAATAGATAGAACACGGATATTAAATATTAGTAGATGCATAGATAGGATTGGCAGAGGGCTACAGACAGAAGCCGAGTTTCGAAATTCAATTGTGAGTCAAAGCGGCTTCGAGAAAATGCTTAAAAGATATGAGCTTTGGGCTTATACAGACCCCGATATTGCAGCTAATATGGGCTATAATGCAAGTTACGGAAAGATAAAAGGAACAATTAATTCTGGTGAAGCATATTTTGCAGAAGCTGACACCTACTATATGAGTGAACTGAAAGAATTAAGGAGGTTGATAGAACAGAGACGTTACTGGGCAGCTGTTTTTAGTCGCTTGCCTTCCGATGAGATTAATTTGGATGAGACATACGGGGATATCTATAGGCTATTGAGAAAATACAAAGAGGTTTGTCTAGGTTTTGATTATCTTATATCTGGTGATTTGGGAACTACTAATGCAGTGCGAATTAATTTAGGTTTGCCAGTGACTCGTTTTACTATAGACCCGAATTTTGGCCAGCCTGCATCCACACCTTTCCCAGAAGCTGAGAGGATGTATCTTGCTGAGAAAGAGAAAAAACGTCAGGACCTTGAAGATATGAAAAAGATGATGCAATGGCTGGATGAGTTAGGCGGAAGAGAGGGGATAGTTAAAAAATTTACAACAAGAGGTGAGTTTACAAGGCTTCTCTTTGCTATTCTAACTGGTTCAATGGTACTTACTTTTATAAAGACAATTTTCCGTTCTGTGAAAATCTACAATGAGAAATCCCCTTCTTCAATAGGACCTTTACAGGAACTGCTTTTCAGCAGTTATTATCAATATAAGTTGGATTTTAGAAGCGCGCTTTTAGTCTTTTCTATTTTCCTCTTTGCATTTTTGGCAAGCCACCTGCCGCTTATCCCTTTAACTCTGGTTGCATATGCGACTGTATGCCTTGGTCTTTTGGCGTATGCTTATGAGCTCTGGCGATTTGGCACTGAGCCAGCACTATTGTTGGGCCGGAAGCCCTCTTTACGGCCAATATTGTCCTCCCTTTTAATAATGAGTCTTTTAGGGATGAGCGTAAAGGTGTTTACGCTTCTTCCTGATATCAATATCTGGGGGAAAATTACAAATCTTCCAGGGATAGTTTACAAGATTTCTAATCTGCCGAATCTTGTCAAAATCTCTTTGATGGCTATCTTTTCTGGAATTTTAGGATTTCTTATGACGAAACTGTATTTTGGTTTTGTTTATATAGTAAAGTCAATATTTAGAGGTGGCCGCATTCACCCCAAATCCCATCCCACAGGTGAAGCGGTAGAAACGCTCCCTGAAAATGATTTCATAGGAAAATGGAAGGGCATAAAAATTATAGATGGCAAAGAAGCTAACCTTGAGGCCGATGTAACTAATGAAGATGTAAAGAAATTGTGTGACCTTATAAATGAGTCGTATAATAATACTCCCAAGACTTTAGTAGAAAGGCTTTCAAATCTTTTAAGAAGGGCGCCGCCTTTAATGTATGTGGAAGTAGCAGATAATCTCTCCTCAAACGCAGTAAAGTTTATCGGTAAAGATAAGAAGATACACTTAGTCTTTGATAGAAACTTTATAGAAACCCTCCTAAGAAATAGAAATAATCCAGCAGTCCTACAGATACTAAACGAAAGACTCTCCCATGAGATGCTCCATACAAACAAAATCCGCTCTAAAACATTAGAATTAATTGAAGAATTCTTAGTAATCTTATTTTGTGATATCTCAAAGTATAAGAAACTCAGAAAAAATCAAGAAAGTATCACAGGATTCTTTAAAACAGTCAAGCCTTCTTTTAAGTCAGGCGAATACTTTAACTTCCTACAGAAGGTCTCTGGTTTAAACCTAATCTCAAGGATAATCAAGGTCTGGCAATATGTCAGAATCCATTATGATTATTCACGAATCCAGAAAGGCATAAAGGCGTTTGGAAAGAGAAAAGAAGAAAAGTCATTAGCGTTAGTTCAAGATTTGTCGCCTCTCCTAATGCAGGTTAATATCATTAAAAAAGCCCTGGTCGAAAAGGTCTTTATAGCTACCAATAGAAACCACTCAGAGACTGCCCGCAGGCTGAGGATTGGAAGACCTATCCTTATACGTTGGAAGGAAAAGTTTAAAAGTGTTCCGCCACCCTCAGGAGATATATTGCAGTTTATAAAAAAGCTACCTAAAGAAATAACTCTATCAGAAGCGATTTCCCTTTTTGAAAAGGAGCGCATTGAAGCAGCGCTTTTACAGACTTCGGGAAATAAAACCAAAGCTGCTGAATTGTTGGGTATTAGTTTAAAGCAACTTAAGCACAAGAGCTCTAAAAAACAATGGCCTTTTGTCCTACGTCCAGAAGAACAAAAGGTTGTAGAAGGTTATGTCTCTGAGACAGCAAAACGTCAGGCAATAGAAAAATTAGTTAAAGAAATCTATCAAGGCGGCAAGCAAGCAGTGCTGGTAATTACACAGGACATAAAAGAGGCTAAACGAAACTTTTATTCCCTTGAGAGGTTAATAGGAAAAGGAAAAGTTGCGCTTATAATGGGTAAACAGTCTGAGTTAGAAGAAGGAATAGTTAAGACCGCTGGTCAACCTTATCACGCAAACATCGGCACGCTGGTCTGCAGCCGCAGTATAGACATTCATGGGAATATTGCGGTTATTGTTGCCCAGTTTTATCCAGATCCGCGCTCAGCAATGCAGGCATTAAAACGGCCCCGAGAGGGCACTGCTCAATTAATCATCTCAGCTCTGGATCCGCGACTTAAGCCATTCTATGAAGAACTCGAGCCACTTATAGAAAAAGCAAAAAAAGATGAGAAAATTGCTGAAGATGGAGAGATTATCTATGACCCTTATGGGAAGGAGATTTTTGCTAAGATTGATGAGATTCAAAAACAGCTTGAAGAGGAGAACTATGCAAATATAGATAATATGCTTGCTTACTTTGATATCGTATATAAGACTCAATTGGACTATTTGCAATTCCGAGAGTGGATACTGCAGGGGATTCGTCAGGATGATGATATGAGAAGGAAAGTACTCAGACATCTGGATGGTCTTTGGTCGCAGCTTCTCTCTAAACTGTTAGGGTTGATGGGCGTTTCCGACTTGAACTTGGAAGAATATGTACAGAGAGCCTCTGAAGGATTATCTCAGATTACTGAAGAAGGCAATCGGCTGTTAAAAGGCCACCTTAAAACAATAAACCTTTCTGGTGAGCCAAAACCAACACCCCACACTTTTATTCAAGTCTCTCTTCCATCTGAACTCAGAGAGTTAGTTCAGCAAAAAGAAGGTCAGGACCCTGGAGATTGTGTTGTATCGGGCCCAATGACGCTTAGGAATGTCTTAATTACTCTATGTAAAAATCACCCTACTCTTAGACCCAACCTATTCGACAGTCAGGGTAGATTTCGAGGGTCCCGCTTTAGTGTTTACATTAACAATAAACCCATTATTATTAATAAACCATCTGTGAGGACGGTGATATATCCGGGAGACATAGTCAAGATTGTGCCAGCAAAACAAAGTAGCAACGAAAATATAAATTCTATCTCCATTCTTCTTCCATATCTTGCCTTAGGCATAACTGCAATTATTGCTACGATATTAAAACTCAATATGCCTTCTTTAGGTATTATCTCTATACTTAGCTATAGTTTTTTAAACATTATATCTATGGTGCTTCATGAATTTGGCCATAAGATTTTCTTAAAAGGAAAAAGATTTGGTCTTAAAGACCTGAATCTATTTACATTCAAAGGTCTCTTTTTAAGTCTCATAGGCCTAGGATATGCAAGGGTTGCAGAAGAAACAGAAGATAGCTCAAGACAGCTTTCCCCAACAGCCATAAGGGCAGGGCCTCTTACAAATATAGGTATATCTTTAATCTTTACAGTCCTCTTTATCATAAACCCTGCCTCAATAATACTTCTCTATATCGCCACACTGAATCTACTTATCGGCATAATAAATCTTATACCATTTAAGATTTTTGGACTCAAGTCCGATGGGTATAAACTAAAAGAAGCCCGGCAGGCAGAGAGAAGTGTCAGAGATGATATAGCAGCCTTTATCGGAGTAGAGTTGAGTGCTTGGGAGAAGAGTACTTGGAGAAAGCAGCAGCGCGTTGGAGAATCAAGGCCTGAAGCCAAGGCTGTTGCCAGCAAGCTGGGCGTGTCGCTTGCAACTGTCTTGAGGGATTTTTCAAAAGAGTCAATACCAGCAGAATTACAGGAATATGTAATAAATGAAGTCTTGAAAAAAACTGAAGGAAATATACCAAGGGCAACTAAAATATTGAACCTTGGCCATAGGACACTTTCCAGAAGGGAACAAAAATCTACTACAAAATCCATTGAATATATTTTGAAAGAATTCCCCAAAACTCTGGAACTATTCAATGAATTGACTGAAGATTTAGAGAAAGGACAGCCTGAGCCAATATTAAGACAATTGTTCAACTCCTTATTATCAGAGGCGTTAGATAAGACTGGTAGAAATATTGAGAAGGCTGCAGAACTCTTAGGTATAAGCACTGTAGTTTTTTATCGAATGGGGCCTCTGGAAGGTTTTATTAAGCAAGCCCTTGATAGATATGCGAAATCACACAGCATTAATGACATAGCTCCTGTATTCATCCATCTTGCAGCTGGCATTAAAACTTCAGAAGAAGAATTTGAAAGACGTTTTAACGAGATTATGTATATATGTCAGAATGAACAAATAAAAGCACTCTTGGTAGAAAGAAAAGAAAAGATTCGCGAGGCCCCAGACGCATTTATGGAAGGTCCTATTAAATCTGCATTAGAGGCTAATGGGTTTGTATATTTGAAAGCAGCCAGAGCAATGGGCGTTCCGTGGTCTTTATTTAAAGAATGGGTCGAAATCAGTGGCGTGGAGAAAAGTCTATGCGAGAAGGCCTTAAATGAGAATTATGGCAATATTGTTCAAGCTGCACGTTCTTTAGGAATGTCAAAGGATAAATTCAGGCGCATAATAAAAAAATATGGCATAGATGTAGCTTCTATCAGGCAGAAGGCAAAGTTACAGAAGGTGAAGCCGCCGAGGGTCCGACGGGAAAAGGAGCATTCCTTAAGAAGCCTAATAAAAAAAATACGCGAAACATCAGATCTCAATGAAAGAAAAAAAATAATGACAGAATTCGTAAATCATATGGCAGAAAAAATTGAAGAAATACTACTTGATGTCTCTATAAATAGTGATTTCAGTCTAAATACTGAGGATCTGGAAGACCTCAAGCAGGAGGCATTAATTGGGGTACTTGAAGCTCTTCAAGAATGGATTTCTGGGAGGGTGATTGTGAAAAGAGGTATAGAAAAGACAAGGACCATTGATGAGTTAGACGTGGTACTTCCGAAGGCGTATCAATATATCGGAAAGAAAATTATAGACTGTTATATAGTAGAGATATTAGTACATAAATTTGGGATGAAGCCGGGAGAAATTCAAAAGAAAGATCTATGGGCCTCATTATTTGGAGGTAAAAAACCCACTCATCATCTAGCTCCAAAGAATGTGAAACAAAGAGCTACTTCAGAGGTTGCCCTGCCTGATGCCCTCGCAGGGACCCTGCTTCTATTCTTTATCCCATATTTCTTTAAGCTTTCGCCTTTTATTTCAACAATACTTCAAGTCTTAGGTGTAATTATTGGACTCGGTGTATTGGTTTATCCGATTTTAGGCAACCCTGATTCTGTGAAAAATTTAAGTCCAAACTTTGGAGTTGCCAAGGCATCTGTTTTAAAAACACTTATATTTATGACATTATTTAATATTGCTTCCCTCGGCTTATTCCAGGCATGTTCAAGGGAATACAATCCTCCGCCTGACCCCAAGCTCACAGAAAAGGTAGAAGCTGCAAAAGTGGAATTCTTTTCATCTTTAGATAACTTAGAAGAAGAAAAGAATATCTGTATTCCAGATGCACACATTCTTGAAGAGGCTTTAGTAAGGGTTAATTTTAGAGCTGTAGATAATGCCTTGATATCCCTTGGTTTTGACCCAAATATTATCTTAAGCGGAAGTCAGGTTAAATTTGGACTTAGGCTCTCAATGAGTAAATACGAAGTCGACGCAGGTGCAGTTACTAAATATGCGTATGCTGAGACAGATTCTATCATCTTTATGTTAGATAAACTAGCGAATTTGAGAGAAAGCAAGGGTTATAATTATAATGATGAGATGACAATTCAATTTACAGTCGGCTCACTAATACATGAATATATCCATACAATAATCCATGGGAGATGGCGTGCCAATACCAGTGGATATAATGAACTCGAAGAAGGCGTTACAGAGTTGTTGACACTGTTAGTAATACAAAAACTGGGAATAAAATATGATGCTGCTATATTTAGCGAAGCAGTAGCCTATATTGATTTTGAAGTTGTCAAAGCATACTTACTCAGTGCAACAGTCGGCAGAGATTATTTTATAAAAGCAGTGATGAAAGGCGATGTAAAAGCACTTCAAAAGGCATTTGAAGAAAAAACAAATAGAAGGTTTAAGGCTTACTTTAGTAATACTAGAAAGAAAAAAGGTAAAAGTTTGGTTAAAAGGCAGAAGGATATAGCTGAGCTCATAGGCCGTTTAAATAAATCTGGCATTGATGGGACTGCCTTATTTGAAAAAGGCGTTAAAGAAATAGGCTATTTTAGCAGATGGGGTTTTCTGATAGATGAGAAAGGCAACATCTATGGCAGCTATTCAAAACTCGGCAATGAAGCCAAGCTGTTTAAAGAAGGAGTAGAAGCATTTTTAATGATAGATGAGAGAGATGGTTATGCAAGTAGGGTTGTGATTCGCAAGATACCAGACAAGCCAGAGATGAAAGGGAGCAACCAACTCGTTGAGTATTATGGTGTGAGACAAAGACCAGAAGTTCCTGGAGAAGTGATTATACCATTTTATAAAATTATTGGTGATAAGTGGGATGAATATTTTCAAAATGGTACATTCAGAGCAGAAAAAAACAAAAAGAATATCCAAGAATTACTCATAGAACTTGCCAGAGATTATGCAAAGGACAGGAAGATTGAAGGGCTAAGTAAGGTTGATGAAGCGGAAAGACAGCGAATTGAAAAAATAGCCCATGATAAAAATACTCCTGTAGAAATATGCACAATTTTGGCTTGGATTGTATGGGCATTTGCGTTTCAGACCCTACAGCCTAAACAGCAAATGCCAGAGAAAGGTGGAAAGACATTACCTTGCAGGCCTGGTGAGAGTATCTGGATTGGCAGGTCTATCAAAAATATCTGGCGTAGTGGAGAAATCTGGATTGCAGTGGATAAGATTGGTGTAGATGAAAAAGGAGACCCGGCTGTTAAATTGATACTTGAGATAGAAGGAAGACTGCCCGAAGAGTTCTGGCTTAAATTAGCTAGTACAAGATTCAGAGAAGCAAGGGCCCCAATCGATTTAGGGACTTATCGGCAGGTCACTAGCGAGATAGCCATCCGTGCTTGGATGGCACTAGAACTTTACGAGAAAGGCAAAAAAGTTGGAATTCAGATTCAAGCGCCTGGTGAGATGAGGATTTTGCGTGGTCACGAAGTATTAGAAAAATCTCTCAAAGAAACTGGATCTAAAGAGATTCAACAACTATGGGGAGATTTAAAAGGCTCACAGCGTCACGGACTTCTCAGTCTGATAGAGGAAATTCGACGAATGGAATTATCCGACCCTAAAGAAGTTGAAGCAGAGCTACAAAATCTTCGCATTCCTGAGCCGAAACGCACCATGCTAGTAGATTGGTTACTGAAACAGTTTGTTTCATCCCATAGGACAGGGTCTCATTTAGCTCCATATGAACTAATTCAGTGGGCAGGAAAGATATTTAGTAGTGGTCTAATCCTTTCAGGAATCATAGCCTTAGGAAAACTGGGGCTTAATGCAATTGGTTTGGATGTTCCTTTGCAGATTATAGGCACACTCATATCTGGCGTACTGGTTTTCGCTCTAACAAAAGCTTCTTCCTTAGTCATAAAGGCTATCTCATTCCACAAGAGCTTAGAAGAGGCCTTTGGTGAGGAAATTCGCGCTGGTCCAGCAAAAAGTTTCTCAGCATACTTATCAGAGATACTCCTTTTCGCATTATCTCATAAGAAACTACTGATAGGACTAAGTAATTTCTTCATTAAAACCAAAGAGATTACCAAAGTAGATATCCCTAAAGATCTCCTAAAAGAAATAAAAACGCAATTAGATAATAATGAAGCTATACTTGAAAAGATTACTTCTGAAGCACAGGCCAAAAAGATTGCCTATTATAATACAGAAGATAGAAAGGTTCACTATATGGCTAAAGAAGTCAATGGCGAACTTATCCCTATAGTTGCTCAATATCCACATCGTTTACAATATGAAGTCTATTATAAGGAACTCAAACAAAAAGAGACCTCAAGTGAGTTTAAGTCTCATCTGATAAGTATTCTATTTGCGCGGATGGGATATGTATTTAGGGCAGAAAGACAAAAACGAAGGCTTATATTCAAGATTAATTCATTGACCTGGCTTTCACATGAATTAAAGTCAAAACTTTTAGATAAGGTCAGAGAATCTAAGTCTGCAGAGGTAGATTGGGGAGAGTTGGAAAATGAAGTGAGAAAGGAATGGTACAAAAGGTATGAATTTTATTTGGGTGAATTTGATTTTACAACAAAAGAATTAGTGATTCCATTTTTTGAAGCCTATTACATAGAGACATATTTCTTAAGGTCAGAAGAAGCAAATAAATATTATCTGGGATATGCGCCACAGGATGATGAGTTTTTGACGCCCTTTGAGGCTGTTAAAAGGTTGAACGAGATTATAGAGAACTCTGAGGAAAAAAGTGTCGTTGCGAGTATATTACCATTAGCAAATGGAAGGTTTCACATGCTTGCTACCAATCCTTTTGATTTAGATTCTGAGACTCGGAAGCGTATGGATATAATGCGAAACTTTACACATTTTAATTTGATATTAGGGAAAGAAGCACGACAAGTTGGAGCTTCCATAAAATTCGATATACCGAAAAAGATACAGAGATATATAGAAGAAAAGAAGTTGCCCCCAGAGCATTATTCTAATCTACAGAAGATAATCTGCGATTGTCTGA
The DNA here is from genome assembly GCA_037443585.1 of Candidatus Omnitrophota bacterium. Lineage (GTDB taxonomy): Bacteria > Omnitrophota > Gorgyraeia > Gorgyraeales > JBBIOC01 > JBBIOC01. The sequence goes on along the minus strand of JBBIOC010000008.1, from coordinate 226 downwards.
TTGAGCTTGCCAGAAGGCTTGTTGAGGGTGGTGTAAATCCAAGAAGAAAATTCATAGAATATGAAATTATAAATAGAATTATCTTTAAACCACTTGGTATTATCCCTCCGAGAAATTTTGGAAGTCTTGCAAAACTGCCTCATCTCCGTGAACCAAGCGGCAGCCATATAAATATTAAATGGAATTTGGAACCCAAGTGGGTAGAAGGATATAAAAATGAGATACC
>JBBIOC010000007.1:0-21601 GCA_037443585.1 Candidatus Omnitrophota bacterium | reverse complement strand
CCATTATCACCAAAGAGGGGCTTTGGCATAAATGTAGCCACCATATTATTCTTCTTTGATATATTTTTTACAATATATTTATACATCAGACAGTTGTCCGCCATTTTCACCAGGGTAGCAAACTTCATATCTATCTCGCACTGGCCTGCAGTGGCTACCTCATGGTGATGCACCTCTATAGGGATATTTGCCTTGATCATTGCTAAGATTATCTTACTGCGTAAGTCCTGCAAAGAATCGTGCGGCGGAACTGGAAAATAACCCTCTTTATATCTGGGCTTATACCCTAAATTTGGGCACTCATCCCTGCCTGAATTCCACTCCCCTTCTATTGAATCAATAAAGTAATACCCGGCATTCTCTGTCTGGTCAAAGCGTATATCATTAAAGATAAAAAATTCCATCTCAGGGCCCCAATAACTCGTATCTGCAATACCAGTGTTCCTTAAATACTCTGCTGCTTTTTTTGCTACGAATCGGGGGTCACGTGTATAAGGCTTCTTAGTTATGGGGTCATAGATATCACAGATAATACTCAAAGTAGCCACATCGCATGCAGGGTCAACCACTGCAGTAGTAGGGTCTAATACCAGAATCATATCTGATTCTTGAATCTTCTGAAACCCCCTGATTGAGGAACCATCAAAGCCAATGCCTTCCACCCAGATACTCTTTACAGGGTCGTCGATTTCAAAGATTTCAGTTGCGGGTATGGAAAAATGCTGCCAGAGCCCTGGCAGGTCATTAAATTTCAAATCCACAATCTCAATCTTATTTTCTTTAATGAGCTGACTTACTCTTTGAATATCTTCTTCGCTGACCCCGCCATTCCAACGCACAGAACGTTTAGGCTGCTTTAGAGCCGTTTCTTTAGCTATTTTCTTTGCCATAGTATCTCCTTTTTTGTGTCCGCCTTCGAAGGCGGATGCCTATATTTTAGGCACTATAAATCTACAAGTAAAAATTTGTCTATTCTGGTAACCCCCTACAATGCCTCTTCTCCTTTTTCGCCTGTGCGAATCCTTATAGCATTTTCTATGCCAGAGACAAAGATTTTACCATCCCCGATTTCTCCAGTCTTTGCGCTCTCAATTATAGTCTTTGTAATCCTTTCAACCTCCGCATCCCTCACAATAATCTCTATCTTTATCTTGGGCAGAAGTTCTACTTTGTACTTCTCACCTCTCCACTGCTGTATTGCGCCTCTTTGCTTTCCATGGCCTTCTATTTCACTTATCATCAAGCCAGCATATCCAACCTTTTCTAAGGCGCGGCGCACTGCATCCAGTTTTTCTGGTCGAATTATTGCTTCAATCTTTTTCATCGTTTACCTCCCCTTCGCTCTTAATCCCTAAGAAAGAGTATGCGGGTTTTCTCCCCAAGAATTCAGGATAGGCAGAATTGCCGTGTTCACCAATATCCAACCCTTCAATCTCTTCCTGCAGGCTTACTCTGATGCCTAAGGTTACCTTTAAGGCTGCCCAGGCAATGAAAGCAATGATAAATGTATATGCACCAGCACCAAGCACACCTGTCAGTTGCGCAAGGAATAATTTAAGGCCCCCACCATAGAATAGGCCATTGCCAGTTGCAGTGCCTATTATTTTATCCTGGGCAAATAACCCAACAGAGAGCGTTCCAAAGACACCATTTACCAGATGCACAGACAAGGCGCCCACAGGGTCATCTATCTTTATTTTATCAAAACCAATGACAGATAATACTACCAATATCCCAGCAACAAGCCCGATAATTATAGAACTGCCCACGCTAACAAAGGCGCAGGGAGCGGTTATCGCTACCAGGCCAGCTAAGCACCCATTTAAGGTCATACCTAAATCAGGCTTGCCCAAGATAATCCAGGAAATAATGGTAGAGCTCATTATAGCTGCTGCAGCTGCGGTATTGGTAGTAATAGCAATATGACTTATTGCCATTGGGTCTGCGGTCATAGTTGAGCCAGGATTAAACCCGAACCAGCCAAACCATAAGACAAATGTCCCAAGAGTTGCCAGAGACAGATTGTGGCCCGGGATAGGATTGACTCTGCCATTACTATATTTGCCAAAACGCGGGCCTAACAATAATACTCCAGCTAAAGCTGCCCATCCACCGACGGAGTGGACCACAGTTGAGCCAGCAAAGTCAAACATCCCTTTTTGCGCCAGCCAACCGCCACCCCAAATCCAGTGGCCAACTATAGGATAAATAAACATAGTCATTACAAAGGAGAATATTATAAATGAGAGATACTTTATCCTTTCAGCCACTGCGCCAGAAACAATCGTAGCTGCGGTTCCGCAGAATACGAGCTGAAAGAAGAATTTTGCCCATAATGGCACAGCTGTCCAGGCAATTGCTGAATAGACACCTTTGTAAGCGCTACCTGCTGCCGGTGAATTATCCAGTCCGCTTACAAACCACAGGCCTTTTAATCCAATAAAAGGATTTCCATCTCCAAACATCAGACCCCAGCCTAAAATCAAAAAGCCAAGCGAAGAGATGGCAAAGACAATGAAGTTCTTAGAGAGGATATTCACGCAGTTCTTCATCCGCGCAAAACCTGATTCTACCATTGCAAACCCCAAGTTCATAAAAAAACCAACTTTGCCGTAACCAGAACCCAGATTGTGTTCATAACCATCTGCATATCCATTTTATCCTTACCTCCTTTCTGTTTTAATCATTTGTTTATTCAATTGAGAAAAATTAGTCAAGAAAAATCTTGCCCCTTGGGGCAAGATGACTTAAGAGATTTTTCTCGATTACAGAGATTTCTTGCTCATAGAATGTGCAATTAGAGATTACAGTGATTGTTTAACAAAGCTTTAATCTCTGTAATCTTATCTTTAATCTGTGTAATCATTTATATTTAATTTCCTTGTAGATCAAAAAAATTATCTTATGCCTAATCTTTCTTTGGCGATCTTTGCATAGAGCTTGTTAATACGATTTGTCTTCAGCCACCTCTCTAAAGTAGATACCTGAATGTCAATCTTTCTGGAGAGGTCGTGCAGCGTATAGCCCTTTTTTATCTTTAACTCCCTGATCTTATCAATCAATTCCTTGTCTACCATTTAAATTGCGCTATCGCCTTTTTCGCCGGTACGGATGCGCATTGCATTTTCTACAGGATAGACAAAAATCTTACCATCGCCGATATCGCCCGTTTTGGCTGCTTTAGAAATACTCTCTATAAGTTTATCCACATCTTTCTCGTGGGCAATAATCTCAATCTTTGTCTTGGGAAGAAGCTCTACCTTAAATTCCCTGCCGCGAAATTGCTCCACTAATCCTTTTTGTCGGCCGTGGCCTTCAATACGTGTAACCATCATCCCCGGATAACCTAATCTTTCTAATGCATCCATAACCTCATCTAATTTTTCTACACGAATTACAGCCTCTATTTTTTTCATCTCTCTTAGCCCTCCGGATAAATTAGTTCGCTTCGTCCCGCCCTTTCTTACTTTTTATAACAGACGTTAGAAAGGGCGGGACTTCGCTCGCTAATTTCACAGATGGGCACAGATTAGAAGAAACAGATTTGCACAGATTTTAATCTGTGATAATCTTGCATCTTTTAATCTTGTGATCATCTGTGCTATATAATTTCCTATACTGTTAATTATGCTTCTTAAGTATTCATCGTATAAAAATTAGGATATGCGGGTGTCCCATGTTCAGGGATATCCAAACCCTTTAGCTCTTCTTCAGGTGAGACACGGATACCAAAAATAAGGTCCATTACTTTAAACATAATAAATCCCAAACCAAATGCCCATATCGCTGCGGTAACTGCACCAATAACTTGGGCAACTAATTGAGCTGTTCCGCCACCATAGAATAGACCCCTAGCAAAAGGCTCTACTGTGGCATAATTTCCATATGTTCCATCAGCAAATAAGCCTACACTGATAAGACCCCAGAGTCCATTTGTACCGTGAACCGAGACCGCACCCACAGGGTCATCAATGCCTAATCCCTCTAAGGTGTATACACTTAAAACTACAAGAATCCCTGCCACTGAACCAATCGCTACTGCTGCCCAGGCCTCAACCCAGGCACAAGGAGCAGTAATGGCAACCAAGCCGGCCAGACATCCATTAAGCATCATCCCTACATCCCATTTCTTGGTCTTTAAGAATACGCTAACTAAAGCTACAAATGCTCCTGCTGCAGCTGCCAAATTGGTATTTACTGCAATTACAGAAATTCTTAGATGATGGGCATTAAAGGTTGAGCCAGGATTGAAACCAAACCAACCAAACCATAAGATAAAAGTTCCTAAAGCTGCTAAAGTGATACTGTGGCCGGGAATGGCTTTAGGTCTTCCGTCTTTGCCAAATTTACCAAACCTCGGCCCTAAAGCAATTGCCCCTGCCAAACCCACCATTCCACCAATGGTATGCACAACACCCGAACCAGCAAAATCTAAATGGCCCATACCAAAAGGAAGCTTGGAAAGCCAGCCACCTCCCCAGACCCAGTGGCCATATAACGGATAAATTATCAAACTCACCACGGCACTATATATAAGGTAAGCAGGAAACTTTAATCTTTCTGCTACTGCTCCAGAGACAATAGTTGCAGCAGTAGCGCAGAAGACTAACTGCCAGAAGAAATCCAGGTATTTTCCTACATCATACATCTCGCCCCGCAAAAAAAGAGTGCCTGTACCAAATAGTCCAAACTTATCTGCACCTTTCATTACAGAATAGCCAACGATAAAGAAACAGAGTGAGCCGATGACAAAATCAATGGTGTTTTTAGCCATTAAATTAGTGGCGTTCTTTGCCCGGCAGAAGCCCGTCTCTACCATGGCAAAACCTGCCTGCATAAACATAACTAAAAAACCACAGACTAAAACCCAGACATAGTCAACTGGTGCCAGAGGATTTGCCTCTAAGGTTTGCGCTCCGGTGGGGTCCTGGGCAAAGGCACGAGTTGCACTCAAAAGACCTAAAAATACCAAACATAATGAACTAAACCACCAAATTTTTCGCATCTGGTTTCCTCCTTACCATTTAAAAATTAATATCCAACTGCAGCGTCCACTTTGTTCTGCCGTTTAAAGAGCGGTCATTAAACCACACAGGCCCTACCAATAAAGAGATATCAGGTGTGAAGAAATAATATAATCCAACGCCACCGCCGCCTATTGCATTCTTTCCACTTGCATAATCTGTAGCAAGCATTACCTTATCCTTATAGATGAATCTGTCATACCCTACCATCCAGCCATCATCTTCTTTATTACCTGAGGCATCTTTTAATACCTTCTTATTTCCTTTATAATAACTGGTGTGGAAGCGGCCTAAATTAAAAGGTAATGTCTTTGAACCTATGAGGTGTACTATATTATAATCTGTATAATTCTTCTTTGTGCCCACATTAAATATGCCTAATGCTAATGCAGGTGAGCCTTCAAATAGACTGCCTTCCGGGGTCCCAATCTTAGCATTAAAAGAGATTGGATTATCAGTGGGTTCTATCAAGTCAAACCCAACTTCGCCCTGCAATTTCTCAAGCCCCATAAACCCATAGGTAAGTCCATAATCTGCAGGCAGGTCCCCTCCTCTCTTTTCCTCTGTAGGTGAATTTCGATTCACAGTTGTATAATTGTCATAGGTTATGTGCCACTTCTTATACTTCTGTATATCAGGCGTGCAAGGTGTCCAATAGGTAGTTGAGGGTGTTGCAAAGACAAAACCACTGACAAGTAATAGGTAAGGCGTTACAAACAGAAAGATTTTTTTAAGTCTGCTCATTTTCTTCCTCCTTATATTTGGAGGTCTCACCTCCAAAACATTTTGATTCTAAAGAAGTTATAGAAAACAAAAAAGGCGTCTTTTATCCATCTCTGGATAAAAGACGCCTTAGTCTTATTACACCCCAATGTGACCTACACTACTACAAGTAAAAAACCTTACATTTTGGTAACTCCTTTAAGAGCTAATATAACTGTCTAGCTATCTTCTCGCGCCACTGCTTAAAAAAATTAGCTAATTCTCCAAAATCTAACGTTTCGATAAGCAAAGACATCTCAGGAGAATCTTCTTTGAAGGTATTTATCCTTTCAAAAGCTACCCCTAACCAATACAGGTCAAAGCCTGGGTCTTTTATTTTAGCCTTGTCCATCAACTCCTCAGGAGTGAATTTTTCCTTTTTGACCAAAAAATATATATCTATAAAATCTCTTAAGGTGGCTCTCCCAAAGAGAGCCAAAAGTTTATTAGAGGCGATATCAACAAGACTATCCATGTTTAATCCAGGAAAGTCTTCAAATTCTTTGATTTCTTCAAATCTAAATGGACTATCGCAAGCTAAATGTATAATTGTCGAGTCAATATCTTTCTTTACTGAGAGTTCTACAAAGGAACGGATTCCACGTTGTCTTTCTACGCCCATCCCACATATTTTCAATTTTTCTTCTAGGTGATAACTAAAAGGTAGAATGCGCTCCTCCTCTTTGCTAAAGAAATCAAGGTCCCTGCTTTTTCTATGTTTTAAGTAAAATACAGATAGCGCAGTCCCCCATGTAAGATAAAAGCCTTCACTATCACTAACTCCACCAAAAATCTCAAGTATCTCTTTCTGCAGTTGACTAATTATTTCCAAAGAAATCCTCCCAAAACTTTCGGACTTCAAGAGGTAAGAAAAATTTTAATCTTAAAAAAGCTTCTTTAAATCGCATAAGGCCAATATCCCTTAAAAGAGTCTTTATATCTTCTGCTCTGCCATGAGTTATTATCTGCTGTATATACATATCCAATATAGAAGGCTCTGACAGGTCCAATTTTATATCCTCTTTTAAGAACCAGAATAATCTCTTATCAGGAATCACTTCCATCGTTATCCTTTCTTAATCAATACCTGCTTTACAGTATACTTAAAAATGTCTGAACTGTCAAAATTAAAAAAGATAAAAATTTTATAACTTATAGGCTCTTATGTTTGCGCATATAGCCAGAGGATGACCAGTGCGTGCATTGCGGCATTTGGAGATGACTTCTATATTCTTAAATCCTACTTTTCCCATCAAAGCCAGAAAGTCTTTTTCTACCAAAGCACCCCCGATACATCTAAACCAATCGCTATGACTTTTCCTTTCATCTTCTGATAACGGTTCTTTTAAGACGATCTCAGAAAATACTGTCCGGCCACCTGGTTTTAACACCCTATATACTTCTCTTTTAACCGCCTCTTTATTAGGAGAAAGGTTATATATGCCATTGGAAGCGACTACATCAAAATAGTTATCATTAAAGGGGAGTTTGTCGGATTCACCTCTCTGGATTTCAACATTTTCTATCTCTGTCTTTTTCATATTTTCTTTTGCTTTATTTACCATATCTTGCGAAATATCCAATCCGTAAACCTTGCCTTTCTCACCTACTGTCTTGGCGTAAAAATACAAATCCAGACCAGCACCGCAACCTAAATCAAGAACAATCTCGCCTGCCTTTAGGTTTACAAAAGGTTGAGGGTTATTAGCTCCGGTAAAAGACTCTGTCAAAGAATCAGGCAGCTTGTCTAAAATTTCCTTCGGGTACCCTACTTTCAAAGCAAAAGCCTTACCTACGGGAAAATTAAATACACCGCATGGATTAGTAGCTACCTCACTATATTTATCTTTGACCATTTTTTTTATTTCATCGGGATTCAAATTAAGCATTTGCGCACCTCTTTCAATCCTTCGACGCGCTTCCTCCCTCGACTTCGCTCGGGATGAAGTCGAGGGGTCAATTTATTCAACGACAGACAACTATTTCGTCGGACAAACAGCTATGTCATCATCATGATAAGTGAATCTGGGCTCTCCATCTTTTTTGTGTATCTTGGTTTGATAGACCTTAAGTTTACCAAACATTCCCTTCTTCATCCAGAAATCTATATCATATGTGGTCTTACCATCATCTGTCTTGAAATCAGCACAGGCAAAATAGGCATCTTCTTTTTTAATATAATTTACTTCTTCATGAACCTCGATAAGCTTGAGGCGCAAGTCTTTGCCTTCTTCAGGATCGTTGATTGGGAAATATCCGTTATTGGCCTCTGCTATCTCGTTGATGTGGTCTTTTATTCCTTTGATAATCTCATCGGCTGGGACCATAGACTCTTCGCCTGGATGCTCAGTTGAAACTGGCACACCAGGACCAGCATGCTGCGCAATAGATGTTTTTGAAAAACATATTACTACCACCAAACTCAATAAGATAATCGTTAATGTTTTGCTCATTTTTAACCAACCTCCTTTTAACCCAGTGTCTTTTCTGATATATTCTGTGAGTATCTTAATAAAGACTTCTCTTCTATTTCATTCTGCATTTCTTTAAGACCCACATCATCGGACACCAATTTGTAAATGCGGATTGAAAAAGACTAAAACCAACAAAGGCAGTAAACCATAACCATTTTTGGCTGACAAGATAAGCTAATACGAGACTCGTCAAAACGAAAAATCCTGCAATGCCTCTTAAAGCACGTTCTAGTGTCATTTCTCTCACCTCCATTAAAAACTGTATCTTACGGTTAGATATACATTATCATTCTTGCTGTGCTGGCCTAAGGTAGTATTATTATCAGCACCACCAAAAATATTTGCTCCCAGTATTGCCTGTAGATTATCTGTAAAATTATAACTTGCCTCTGGAATTATTAAAAAATCTTCCTCATCAGGGCTATAAAAAGTAAACAGGGAAAGCTTTAGGGTCTGATATTTAAGTAGTCTCGTAAGTCTTAAAGTAACATATTGATGAAGTTCTTTTCTTTTAGCAAATGCTGAAGGCAGTTTCTCTTCATACTGACTGTATTGGTGCATCAGTTCAGCATAATATTGGAGACCAACAGTAAAATCATTGGGAAATGCCTTCTGATAACCTATTAAAAATCTGGACTGAGAATTGTCAATGCCTGGGTCCTTTCCGCCTCTATCCTCCAAAGAATCATAATAGCCGTATTCGGTGCTGAATACGCCGCCCAAGGCGCCTCTCTGTGCACTCAAACCATAAACTGTCAGTTCTGGATAAAAGTGGGAAATGGTAGTAGGGGAATTAAAATTGTCTGTTCTCATCGCTGGTGACTTAAAAAAGCCCTTATAGAAATAGACTGAGACATCAAAATCACCGATATTTCTATAAACCCTTAATGCATATTCGGTATTTTCAAAAGTTGTGTCAGGTTTATTCATCTCTCTATTCGTGATATTAGGGTAAGGGTCAAAGAAATGAAATCTTCCTGTCGAAGGTAAATCATCCGCCTCGGAAAAGGGCATAGAAATTGCCTCGATGGATACTATGTCAGAATAGATGTCTAATTTTATACTATCCACTCCTATTTTTAAGTATTCTAACGGCCTTCCTGAGTAAAAAGCCTCCCAGTCTTTAGGGAAGATGTCGTTTATAAAAAGAAGGTCTCCCGCTCCCCAGGTATATATTTGCCTGCCTACTCTAAGACTGAGTTTGTCGTCCATAAAATCGAGATATCCTTCGCGAAAATCAAGAGCCCAATCTTCTTCCACCAAATCATGATAAAAGTCCGCTTTTACAAATAAGCTAATCTTGCTTCTTTGTGGATAAAATGATGCCTTAAGTTGTGCCCTTTCCCCTCCCCAAATTAGATTCTCTTCTTTTGCGCCTTGTGGATTATCATCTGCGACTCTAACTGAATGATTCGTCTGTAAGAAACCGTGTAAGGATAATTCCTCAGCATACGCATTTGTCAAAGCGAGTAACCAGTAACCAGTAACCAGATTCTTTGTCTTTTCTGGTTTCTGTGCTCTGGTTTCTGGTTTCTATATGTTATCGTATCCATTCCGCAGGCGGTCTCCTTAAATATCGTTCAGAGAAAATATCATCCCCTATTCCCACGTTGTATTCAACTGACTGGAAAGTAACCTCTGTCTTGTGGCCGGTTTTGACATTTCTCATAACCCTTTTTGTTATTGTCGGTATTCCGTTGATGTCTTTTATTTCCTGCGCTTCAAACTCTCGATAGAGCTCATTTTGTTTATCATAGAATTCCTCTTTTAACGGCAGGAAATTTTTCTCATCGATCCAGGAAATCCTCTTTGTGTATTCAGAAGGACCTTTAGGGATACTTTCAATGACAAAGCAATTCTTGCCATTTAAAGCCTCTTTTCTTAATATTGCATGACTATCCTCCTCAGGTTTTCTGCCTGAGACATCTTCATAAGTAAAATCGCTTCCTACAAAGCTTGAATATTTATCATTGGCAGCAATCCTTTTTACTAGGTTAATTGCAGGAATAAAGAGCCAGCGGTCATCATCTCTATCTGGATATTTATAGACCATGAAAGTAGTATCTTTTACATCAGAGGGTTGGTGAAAATAGGTAAAATACTTCTGCTCGCCTCCTTCTTCGTAATCCTTTCTTAACATTGTCAACTCTCTTATTCTTTTTTGGCCAACTTTATTTATAAGCTCCATTATTACTCTTGCTTTCCCATCATTACCAGCATAATAAAAGGCAAGTCTTGATTTGGCAATTATTTCTTTAGCGCTTACGGTTTCTTCAGCAAAGACACCAATGGTCTTAAAATTCAGAAACAACGCTAAGCTTACAGCAAAGAATATCCTTAAAATCGCCATTTTATCCTCTCTCCCTTGAAAATAATTTCGCGCAGCATAACTTCATAATCGCAGGAAGCAAAAGCAAAGTAGCCAGTGTGCTAAATAACATCAAAAGGGCAAAGAATGTTCCTACAGTTACATAGGGCGTAAGTGTTGAGGTGATTAAAGGCAAAAACCCCAAGGAGATAACGATAGCATTACCCATTATCGCCCTATATGGCTCGCCTGACATAAATGTATTGGTGGTCTCTATATCTTTAAATTCGCAATATGCTGCCTTAAACCTCTGTAAATAATGGATGGCAAAATCAATCGCCATACCCAAGGCCAAGGCTGAACAAACTGCAATGGGCATATCGTAGTCCTTGCCGGCAAAACCTACAAGGCTATATGAAAGGATGATAGCGAGAGTTAAAGGCAGCATAGAGATAAACCCTATCCTTATGGAGCGAAACTCTATCGCCATAAGCAAGAAAACCACCCAGAAACTACCTAAAACCGCCTTAAGCATCCCCCAGACCATAAGGTTCTGCCAAATCATATTGATATAGGTAAGGCCTGACCATTTAATGGTTACGCCTTTAGGCGGCGAGGCCTGCATAAAATTCTTAACAGACGTTTCCACCTGGTGCATCTGAACATTCTCTCCGCCTTTCATCTGGACCCAAATATTTGCCTTCTGAGAATTGTAATCCAAGAAATTATCCAAGTCATTCGGATCTCCTGTCATAGAGAATAAGAAGAGATATTGGCCGATCTCATCTTGGGTATGCGGCACAATATCAAAGGCGCCGTCCTCATTGTGAAGCACATAATTTACCCTCTTTACGATATCTGCCACAGAGGAAGTCTTGCCAATAACATTTATGCCTTCAAGATAGTCTTGTAATTTATCTATGTAGGCCATAACTTCAGGCCTCTTAATCGCATCTTCTCTATCCCCCTCTATTACTAAGTAAGCCATGTATGTGCCGCCAAAAAATTTATTCATAACAGTATCGGCAATCCTTATCTTATGACTTGGCTTAAACCACTTTACCGGGTTATCATTGATGCGAATCTGATAAATCCCTATGATACCGACGATAAGAACTACCAGTGAAACTAAAAGTATTGCCTTGCTTCTATAAAACGAAAATCTGCCAAATGCCTTAAGTATTTTGTCAGCAGATGAAATTTTCTTTTGTCTTTTTTCTAAAAAGATGGCCAGCTTTTCTTCATTCATAAGCATGATAAGTGCTGGAACAATGGTATGCGTAAACAGCCATGCTGCCATTATACCAAAGGCAACGAAAAGGCCGAATATTCTTACCGGGGGGATATCAGCCAAAGCCAATGAGCCAAAGCCAACTGCTGAGGTGATAGAGGTAAAAAACATCGGCCGATAGAGGTCTTTCATTGTTGCTATTATTGTTTTTCTTTTATCTTTAATCGAAAGATACCGATCAAAAAAACCACTTAAGATGTGGATATCATCTAAAAGTGCGATGGGCATAAGGAATATCGGTATCATTGAACTCATAATGTGCACGGTAAAGCCTAAACCAATCAATAGCCCCATTGTCCAGATGACACTTAACATGGCATCAACCATAGGCGGTATAACAGCTATGCCCATCCTAAAAATAAGAAATAAAAGGAGCATTATAAAAAATCCTGCCAAGGGAGCAGTAATACCCATCTGAACAAACATCTCATGACCAAAGGTATCCTCTGCAACTGGCAAACCTGCTAAATAATACTTTTGTTCAGGAGTCAACTCTTCCTTAAGAATTGCCTCGATTTCCTTAGATATGCGGTAACTCTGGTCTTTTCTCTCAATAGGAATATAGATAGCGGTGGCCTTTTCATCTTGAGAGACAATCTTATCTACAAAGAAGGGATTTCCATAAAGAGCACTCTTTAAGTTTTCTATTTCTTTCTGGTCCTGAGGAATCTCTTCCATAAAACGCTTTACCACTAAGGTATCGCCTTCTGAAGTTACATTATCTGAGGTGTGTAAACTCACTATATCCTCAATAATTACACCTTTAATCTTTAAGATATCATCTGTGATGTTAGCAATTCTTTTTAATGTATCTGGGGTAAAAATCCCTTTTTCGTCAACTATACCCACTACCAAAAGGTCGTGGATACCAAATTCTTTCTTCACCTTATCATAGAAGACCCTATGAGGCTCGTTTTGTTCAAGCATATTCTCCGGGTCCGTATCTATCTTCATCTTAGGAAACTGGATGGCAAAAAAGGCCGTAGCAATTAAAAACAGCGCTATGGTTGTCTTTGGGAATTTAGTGATTATTTTTGTCAGTTGCTCAAGCATTTTGGACCTCTCCTCTTCTAGATTATCCTTTTTTGGTTACGATTCTTACTAACTTTTCACCTTCTTGAAGCTGCTCTAAAAGTACCTGCCGTAAAATATCGCAGGCCTTAATCATCTTTGGATTGGCAACCTTATAGTAGATATTTAAACCCGACCTGCGAGTAGATACAATTCTCCGCTGGCGTAATACGCTTAAGTGTTGAGAGAGGTTTGCCTTAGGCAACGCCAGATGTCTCCTCAATTCCTCTACAGACTTTTCTCCTTTACGCAGTAGATTCATAATTTTCAAACGTGTGGGATTAGCCATACTCTTACAGACCTCGGCATGCATCTGAAATATCTTCTCCTCTATATCATTAGCCATTCCTATCCTCCTTTTATTATTATCAATTTCATAGTTTATATATTTCGCAACTATTATACAATAAAAAAATATGCTGTCAAGCCTTTTTTGACTTGCTCACAATATTTGCCTTTATCTTTACTACCCTCACATGAGAGATGCCAAGCCTCTTTCCAATCTCCCTTACTGTCAGGCCTTCCAAGATGAGTGATAAGACCTCCTTTTCTCTTTGAGTCAGGCCATTGTTCTGGAGATGGTCAATTAAAAATTTGGCTTCTAACCTATTAAAGCAAGATTCGGGATTTTCTAAACATAAGTTCTCTTCAAACCTCATCCCTTCCTCATCTAACTTGGCATCTAAACTGACCAAATTAACCTTCTCTTCTGTCTTTCGTAAGAAATTTTTAAGATGAAAATAGCAACCCTGCAGGATATAACTATCAGTCTTGTCATCTAATCTGCCTTCCTTAAACGATACCCATAGATGCATCAATGCCTCCTGATACAGGTCCTCCTCATTAAAAAAGGAGAACCTGCCATTGAGCCTATGTGTTATCCTCTTTAATGTTGGCGATATCCTTTCAATCAATCCTTCGTAAGTCATTTAGCACCTACCTACCTGTTTAACCGCGTAGGTTGAACGTGGTCTAAAAATAAAAAAGGGCCTCCTAATTCCATTCATTGGATTTAGGACGCCCTTTGTCCTTAAAATAAAAAAGTCTTCTGGCTTTCTCTGCCAGAAGACATCTATGTCTTTTCTACTTCACTGTAGCCAATTTTAATATTACCACAAAAATCTTATTTGTCAAGCTTTTTATTTTAAAAAAATTTTCAATTGGCTTTGAAACTATTGCGCGAGTATTGCGCGAGAGAAACTCTGTATGCCGCTGTAAGAGGTAAGTTTTTAGATTATCTTGGGAGGGAGAATGGGAACTTTATTGGTGGTAAGTATTACAGACTGGCTAGAAATTGTTTTATCTGGTCATGATTGCCGGCTAATATCGCAATACAATTTTCACCCTCTCGCCTTATAACCACGCGGATGTTTTCTTCTGCGCCGGCTTCATAATAGGGTTTCCTTAACTGTTTATAAAAAAATCGTGGAGCTGTCTTTTGTGCTTCTTGTAGATTACACCCACTAGAATAATAAGCAGCTAAAGATTCGAGTATTAGTCCTACTATTTTCCTTTGCTCATGACCCATACGCTTAAGGCTCCTTTTAAAAGAGGGTCTGTAATAAAGATGCAGAGGCATTGATTAAACTTTCCCCTTTTTTAGATTATAGATGAGCTTTTTGGTTATGGGCTTCTCTTTTCCCGTCTCTCGCGCTGCCAGTGCCTCTAATTTTGCATATTCCTCATCTGTGAATTCTCTTTCTTTTATCTCTAGAGGAATAAGCTCTATCCCATCTTTAGAAACCTCTACCTCGAACATAGACCCCTTTCCTAAACCCAAAGCATTCGTGATCTTTTTTGGTATGGTTATTTGATTTTTTGCGGTCATCACTACAGTCATCTCTACTCACCTCCAGTAAAAAGTATACAACAAAGTAAGAAAATCGTCAAGGACGAAAGTAAGATTTATATTTTTTATTCGCACAACTTTAACAAAACCCCATACAAGCCCTTTACTAACTTAAGTATACTTTCATAGTCAAGTCTTTCAAACGTATCACTATATGTATGATAGTAAGGGTTTCTATAAAATGCAGTATCAGTGACCATTATTGCCTTATACCCATATCTCCAGAAGGAATAGTTATCAGAAAAACTTATTGCAGGGGTTAAGATTATAGGCGCTACTAAATACTCTGAATGAAGCTTTGAGTTCTTTCTGAATTCTTTTACTACCCTATCTAAAAGAGGTTTTGAATTTAAGTTAGATACAAAGGCAATAAAATTACCTCTGTCAGGATAGAAAAGACCAAAGCCAAAGGGGTACTGTTGGGAATTTTTCTCATCAGAATAATAACCGATAGACTCTAAACAGAGCATCCCCACAATCTCTCTTGAACCCTCCTTCGCCTCTTTTACATATCTTAAACTTCCCATATCTTCTGTCATAAAGAGGGGCGGCTCCTCATTTACAAATGCAACAAACTCAACTGTCTTATTCAAATCTACCTTAGATAAAGCCCGTGCTAACTCTAAAAGACCTGCCACGCCAGAGGCATTGTCATCAGCACCTTTAGAGCCAATTACTGAATCATAGTGTGCGCCTACAACTATTATCCTTTTGGGAAATCTTTTGCCTTCCTTTATTGCAATAATATTTTTAAATGGCTTTCCTTCTAAATAATAGGTCTGTTCTTTAACAGGGTATCCATAACTTTTAAATTCCTTAAATATATACTCCCCTGCCTTTTCTAAATTTTGATACTTAGAGAAATTTCTCTCTCCGATATCACTTGATAAAACCTTTGTATGGATTTTCAGATTCTCTTGCAAACTCTTTTCCTCAGAAGTTCCAAGATTTAAGACTAAAAATAGACATCCTATAAACTTATACATTCTCCTGTAAGTATCTCAAGGGCTTGAATATATTTCTGGGAGGTCTTTTCAATTATTCCTTTTGGAAGCTCAGGTGCGGGCGGGGTCTTGTCCCAATCTAAGGTTTCTAAATAATCTCTCACAAACTGTTTATCAAAACTCGGCTGAGGCCTGCCTGGTCTATAACCTTTCTTTGGCCAGAAGCGAGAGGAATCAGGCGTAAGGAGTTCATCAATAAGAATAATATCTCCATCATAGATGCCAAATTCAAACTTTGTATCTGCGATGATAATGCCTCTTTCTTCAGCATATTGACCTGCCTTTTTATAGATTGCAATACTAATATCTTTAAGCCTTCCAGCATTCTCCTTCCCGACTCTTTCTTCAACAAACTCGTGAGTTACATTTATATCGTGCCCCACTTCCTCCTTTGTGGCTGGAGTAAATAAAGGCTCGGGAAGTTTCTCTGATTCTTTAAGCCCAAGAGGTAATTTAATCCCGCAAACAGAACCACTCTTTAAATACTCCTTCCACCCAGAGCCTGAGAGATATCCTCTAACTACACATTCAACAGGCAAAGGATTCGTCTTTTTTACAAGCATAGACCTATCCCTTAAGGTATCTCTATATTTCAAAAGTTCTTTGGGGAAACTATCTACATCACTTTCAATAAGATGGTTTGGGATAATATCCTTTGTAAAATCAAACCAGAATATTGAAAGTTTATTTAATACCTTGCCTTTATTGGGGATTCCGCAAGGTAGCACAACATCGAAACAGGATATTCTATCTGTAGAAACGATTAGAAGCTCATCGCATAAGTCATAGACATCCCTGACCTTGCCCCTTTTGAATAACTTTAAATCCTTAAAATCAGTATTTAACAAAACTTTAATTTCCATAGAAATGCTATCACTTCTTCATAAACATACGAGCAAAAGTATAAAGATCGTCCCCAAGAAACCCCACCATTAGACCTGTTAATGCCATCAAAGCGTAAGAGTTAATTTTCAAATTACTTAAAGACTCAACCGAAAGAGAAGCAAGAACTCCCACAACCAAAACAAATGGGTAATATAATATATAATGCCATACTCGTTTTGCAACTTCATCATTATGATCCTGAGTATTAATTAATCCAACTCCAATTCCAATAAATGTCCAGCTGAAACACCATAAAACCACACAAAAGAATTTTGGATTCTCTGCTAATTCAATGAGCCAACTTAGAAAATTTGGACATTTTAATAAAATTACTCCGATAATTCCGATGATTCCTATACCAAAATATATCCATCCTGCATTGCGTCGTAGCTTATTTATATTTTCTTCCATTTCGTCTCCTCATATAATATCAAGTGAAATTATTTTAAGAATATTTTATTCAGAAATTATCAAAACCTTTGAAACTGCAGTATAAGTCTTTCTTGCAAAACTAAAAACAACCTCATCAGCAGAAGATACTCTTTCTTTATTAAAAAACTCATCTATTTTTGAAAATACTAAGTCAAAATTTCTTTTTAACTTCCAGCTTTCTTCCGGATTTTTTGTATCTAACAAAACAATAAATAATCTATTATCTGATCCAAATCTTTGAGCACCTTGATTCTCATACATCCAGATAGCTAAATTCTTAGGACTCTTTAGTGCATCTCGTATATCATAATCCTGGGGGAGATAAGTAGTTTTTAAATCGAAGGGCTGACCATCAATAAAAATATCAATTCCTTTTATGTTTTTTAAGGTAGGGGTTACTTTGGGATGTTGGCTAATATGCTCTTCAATTAAAACTGTTGTCCAGTGATTATACCAAGTACAAATTACATATGAAGTAACGTCATTATGTAATTTTGCTTTAACATTGCTAATTAAATCATCATAGCGGACAATTCTTCTTACATATTCAGCCTGAATTTTCTGATCTAATTGTCCTTGAACTACGCCCCAAGAGAAATCTTTAACTTTATATAACTCTTTTATTAAATTTTCATCGCTTATTAAACTTTTTCTTTCTTTTATCTTAAGCGAAAATTGTTGTTTAATGAATGCGTCAATTTTAGAATCTATATTTTGAATATCAATAAGTCTTTTAATAATATACATAGAGTTTCCCGTGTTATTTTGGCTTAAATTCCCTGCAAATTCTTTAAGTTTCTCTATTGGAATAGAACTCAATTTTAGATTCCTTACCTCTTTTACACTAAGTAGTGGCATTTTTTGCCTTCTCCTTTTTAAATAATAAGATATATTCGTGCTTAAAAATATAAAAACCACCAACCAATGCCCTATAGCGCCATAATTCTTTTTGATTCCGTTTACCCCTAGTCTCTTCAAAGTTTTTAACAATTATACTTTTTAGAGAAAAATCCCGTTTTAAAACTTCATTCATTATATAGAAACCGAGTGGTATCCAAGTTCCTTTATAATATTTATCTCCTATTACAATTCCAAGATATCTTCCTTTTTGTAAATACGGAGTTGCATGATCTAAAACTTCGCCAAACATTTTAATAAAATCTTCTGTCGTTGGCGCATTAGATAAATCACTCTTATTTTTGCTAAATTTAATGATGTCGTGATATGGTGGATGCATTATGAGAAGCTGGATTTGTTTTATGTCAAATTTGTCTAATGTCTCTTTTAAATTTATACTTCTACTATCTCCAGTAATTACTTCAGTTATAACATTGTGGATATTATTTTCTTTTTTAATTAAATTTTTTGCTTCTCTTGCTACATCGGGATTTAATTCAATACCAATTCCATTTCGACCTAAACGCCGACATTCAATTAAAGTCGTACCGCTGCCAACAAAAGGATCAAGAATCCAATCCTCTTTTTTTGTATAACGCAGCATTAATTGATGGGGTATCTGTGGGATAAAATTCCCCCAATACCAACCAAGATGAGCGCCAGAAGTATCTCTCTTTTCCAGAATCCATAGACTATCGGTAATGATATCTTGATATTCTTTCCACCGGTTTAAATTTATATCGTTAATTTTACTTGTCTTGATTTCACTTATTCCTTTTTTTAACCTATCAAGATAATATTTTGCTCTTTCAGTCGTTTGCACTTCTCCAATTTGGTTTAATTCTTCAATAAGGACTCTTTTCTTTAATACAATAGTATCTCCATTTTGATCTATATTTAATAAACCTTCTCTATCACTTTTGGGATAATTAATAATTGATTTAATAAAATAGATATTCTTTTTTAACTGGACGAGATTACCTAATTTTTCTACAGCCTCTATTTTCTCTAAGAGCTTTGATTTATTAATGATAACGTATTCTTTCCAGTTATATGGCTTTTTTTCTAAATCAACAAATAGATCTAAAAGTTGACTGTTTGTTTCCATATTTTCCTTGAAAACAAGATATATTTATCTGATTTCTTTTGTTTTTTCAACCCGCCCTCGCAATAGAACTTCTGTGCCACAGGTCTTTTGCACAATCCCTTTGATCTCATAAAAAAGTGGGTGCTCTTTATTAACCTTAAATAGCCTTTGATTGCCCCTTTTGTGACTAACAACCAGACCTTGTTTTTCTAATGAATTTATCCCACGTTGAAAAACCCCTGGATGCTTATGCAAAATCGTTCCCAACTCACTCAGATAGTATTCCCTGCCAGGTTGACCAATAAGTATTGCTAAAATCTGTGTCTGATTGTCTGTAAACATTGTTATTATTCCTTATGCATAATATTTTATGCCTTTCGCATAAATTGTCAAGATATTTTTAGTTCATCTAATAAGCACCGCTTACTTTAGCCAGCCTATGTGCCCATCGTAGTGGCTCAGGGATTCTAAACTCGGGTGTGAGTGCTAAAATCAATTCCTTGGCCTGTTTTAAAGTAACCTTATATCCGCAGGAGACAAAGACAGGTTTTACACTGGTTCGTGTGCGCAGGGCAACCCCTAAAGTCTCTTTTATGTCTTTATCATATATAAAAGAAAAACTGCCTCTTTCATTTGCAGGCATATTATAAATCCCATATAAAGAACTCTTAGCACAGCCGATACTGGAAAGATTGAGTAAAATCCCTAAATGTGTAGCAATCCCCATACGTCTTGGATGGCAGACCCCTTGACCATCAAAAAGCACAATATCAGGTTTAACCTTTATCTTCTTAAACGCCTTCAGTATCAAAGGGCCTTCGCGAAAGGTCAATAGCCCTGGAAAATAAGGAAAGTCTATCTTGCCCCTGACCGTCTTTGCTTCAATCGGTCTTATATCCGAAAGATTGAAAATACAGACTGCTGCCTTTGCCTCATCATCAAAAAAAGCCACATCTACTGCAGCAATCTTTTTAATGGGCTTCAGAATCTGCTTCAAAATAATTCTCTTTCTTAGCCCCTCTTGAATCTCAATCGCTTTTTTTATATTAACCTTCCAGGGATGGAGTATTTGATATTCCATATCGTGGATTATTTATATAAGATTCTAATTCTTTTTCTATTGAAGGGCAGGGTTTAAATCTTGAAGGGTTCTCTAAGACTTTATAAGACAGGCCACCAAGTTGCAGGGGTATAAAGGATTTACCACATCTAACTTTCATTCAAAAAAATTTTTCACAATATCGGAAAATACTTTTGGATCTCATATGGATGCACCTGCATACGATACTCATCCCATTCTACTTTTTTACTGGTAATAAAGTTATTAAATATATGCTCTCCTAAAGTCTGACGTACCAGTTTACTTCCTTCTGCCAATTCAATTGCCTCAATCAGGCTTCCAGGAAGAGACCTGACCCCTAATCTTCTCCTTTCCTCTTCTGTAAGATGATAGACATCTTTTTCAATGGGCTCAGGGAGAGGATATTTATTTTCTATCCCACTCATCCCTGCTGCAAGCATCACTGAAAAGGCTAAATATGGATTGCAAGCAGGGTCTGGAGAACGATATTCTATTCGGGTTGCCTTCTCTTTTCCTGGCTTATACATAGGGACTCTTACTAAAGTTGAGCGATTGCGCCGCGCCCAAGAGATATATACAGGCGCCTCATAACCTGGCACAAGCCTCTTATAAGAATTTACCCATTGACTGGTAATAGCAGTAATCTCTGGTGCATGTTTAAGTAAGCCGGCAATAAACCCTTTGGCAATAACTGAAAGATGGTATTTATCCTTAGGATCAAAAAAAGCATTTCTACCAGCCTTAAATAGACTCTGATGCGTATGCATACCTGAGCCATTAACTCCGAACACAGGCTTAGGCATAAAGGTGGCATAAAAGCCATACTTAGTAGCAATCTCTTTTACTACAACGCGATAAGTCATTACATTGTCTGCCATAGTAAGCGCATCAGCATAGCGTAAGTCTATCTCATGTTGACTAGGCGCAACCTCATGATGCGAATATTCCACCTTTACCCCCATTTCCTCTAAGGTCAGAATGGTTTCCCGCCTGAGATCTGAAGCTGCATCCAAGGTAGTAAGATCAAAATATCCGCCTTGGTCCAATACCTCGGGAATCTTATCCGATTTAAAATAAAAATACTCTAATTCTGGACCCAGATTATAGATATAACCTTTCTTTTTTAATGCCTCTAAATTTTTCTTTAAAATATAACGGGGGTCTCCCTCATAAGACGAGCCATCAGGTTCATAGATATCACAAAACATCCGTGCAACAGCCTTTTCTTTTGGACGCCAAGGTAATATTGTAAATGTAGAAGGGTCTGGCTTGGCAATCATATCACTTTCATCTATGCGGGCAAAGCCCTTAATGGAAGAACCATCAAACCCCATCCCTTCTTCAAAGGCCATCTCAAGTTCTTCTCGAGGAATAGCAAAGCTTTTTAGCTGACCTAAGATATCTGTAAACCAGAGTCTTATAAACTTTACATCGAA
>JBBIOC010000006.1:20008-22301 GCA_037443585.1 Candidatus Omnitrophota bacterium | reverse complement strand
TTGATTCTATAATTTTATTAATTGTTTTATCATCAAGTTTCTCACCGGTTTTATAATGTGATGATATCTTTTGTAAAACTTCTTTATAATATGCCCAGTTTTCAAGCATCTGTGATGGCACTTCAACAAAATCTCTTGATGTGGAAGTTCCAGAAAACTTTGCATATTTTGATTTTGTGGATGGCGCACTCGTTGACCATGATAATAGCGATGCAACTGCAGCGGTTGCTGCACCCAAATATATGCGCGGGTTTTATATTGAACCCCGATTTCACTTCTGGCCCAGATTTTTAAATAACACATTCTTGGGAAGGGGCTTTGAGGAGCCAAAGCTTACATTGGTCAGCCGTTATGATTGGGTAGATATTGGGGATGATGGGGATGCAGGAGATGGTGATAATGAAGAACGCCGCTATACAATAGGCTTAAACTATCGGCCGATTGAGAGCTGGGTCTGGAAACTTGAATATCAGTGGAATTCTTCAAGCAATGAGTCATTAGAGCGAGGAGATAACGATGGCATAATAAGTTCGGTTGCTATTGGCTTTTAACGCACCATGTTCAACCTACGCAGTTGAACAGGTAAAGGTAAATAGGAAGGATTTATGTGAAGATAATAGGTTTAGTTTTAATAATAACAATATCCCTTCCTCTTTTAGTCTTTGCTGAAGTCTATATAAGCGCTGAAGAGGCTACTAAAAAGATTTTTCCTACACTTCAAAGATATGAGGTCAAGACCCACATTGTTGACAATCAAGAATTCAAGGTCTTTACAGTCTTTAGAGATAAAAAGGTTATAGGCTGGTCAGTGGTAACTGATGAAATGGGGAAGAATATGCCTATAACCTTTCTAGTGGGGATAGATATTAAAGGAAAGGTCCTTGGTGTATATGTATTGGAATTCCGCGACCTATTCGGCTCTGAGGTACGACGAAGATCTTTTCTAAGACAATTTCATGGAAAGACCTCAAAAGACCCAATAATAGTTGGCCGCGATATAGATGCAGTCACCTCAGCAACCATCTCTTCAAAAGCCGCAGCCTCAGCAGTTAGGAAATCGCTTAAAATTGTAGAAGAGTTTTAAAAAGAAACTTTTTTCTTGATCTACAAGGAAATTAAATATAAATGATTACACAGATTAAAGATAAGATTACAGAGATTAAAGCTTTGTTAAACAATCACTGTAATCTCTAATTGC
Source organism: Candidatus Omnitrophota bacterium (assembly GCA_037443585.1). Classification (GTDB taxonomy): domain Bacteria; phylum Omnitrophota; class Gorgyraeia; order Gorgyraeales; family JBBIOC01; genus JBBIOC01. The sequence goes on along the minus strand of JBBIOC010000006.1, from coordinate 21,103 downwards.
ACATTCTATGAGCAAGAAATCTCTGTAATCAAGAAAAATCTCTTAAGTCATCTTGCCCTTAAAGGGGCAAGATTTTTCTTGACAACCGATAGGGATATATTATATTTTATTTACAAAGAGATTTGTGATAAAATTCACAAAATAAAAAAGGAGGGGGCAGATGGAAAAGAGGAAAAACACTTGCCAAAAGATTAAGGAAGGGCCAACCGAGAAGGCCAAAAAAGGCGAATTAAAAAAATGGGACAAGCCAACCTTGGAAGACGTATCTGAAAAGGTAATGGCGCAGCCCTATATCAGGTTTACATAATAGTTATAGGGTTATTGTGTTATAGAGTTATAGGGTTTATGGAGAGATATGGTTTTTTTTGAACATGTAAAGATAAGAGAAGAAAAGTTTGGGGCAGTTATTTTTGAGACATTAAGAGAAAAGGTATTTATTACCAATAAAACAGGCAAAGATATTCTTAATCTTTTAGGAAAAGGATGTCCTGTGGATAAGATAATAGACATCTTAGCCAATTCTTATAATATTCAACCTTCAGCCATAAAAGAAGATATAAATAGTTTTATTAATCAACTAAAAGATAATAATATTTTAATTAACTCAAGTAACCCTATAACTCAGGCAACCCAATGAACCCAATCGGCTTTAAAGATCTAAATGCCCCTCTTTTTATAGCATGGCAGATTAACTCAGAATGTAATTTAGGATGTCTTCATTGCTGTGAAGAAGCCGGGCATAGTTTGCCTGATGAAATGGATTGGCAACAGATTATAAATTTTTTAAAGCAGGTCATTGAGCTAAAGGTTCCTTATGTAGCCCTTTCTGGCGGTGAACCTTTGCTCCATCATAATTTCTGGCAGATATGTGAGGTTCTCAGAAAAAACAACATCAGTCTTAAGGTAGAGACTAATGGAGAATTTATTGATAGAGAGACAGTCAAGAGATTTGCCGAACTGAAGTTTCGTTCTGTTCAGATAAGTCTTGATGGAGCTACCCCTTCCACACATGGAAGATTGAGATTGTCTGGTGATTGGGAGAAGGTAGTATCTGCCTGTAAATCCCTTATTAGAGAAGGCGTAAATACAGAGATT
>JBBIOC010000006.1:0-19972 GCA_037443585.1 Candidatus Omnitrophota bacterium | reverse complement strand
GGGCCATTGATAGACCTTGCCTATTCATTAGAGGTGTATGGGGTCTATACAGGCAAGATGATGAGGATTGGAAGGGCAGCAAAGAATTGGGAACTCATTTGCCCTTCTAATGAAGAATACGAAAAATTTTTTAAAGTTTTAAATGAGAAGATTGCGCAATACGATGGGAAGATGAAGGTATATTATTACCCGTATGATGTAATTGAAGAGTTAAAGTATCGTCTAAAATTTCCTGCGGCAAGCCTCTTGGTCTTGCCCAATGGTAAAGTAAAGTTAATCGGGCCACTCCCTTTTGTCTGTGGAGATTTAAAAAGACATACCCTGCTTGATGTCTGGGAGAGATATAAGAAGGCCTGGCAGGAGCCAAAGGTAATTGAATTTGCTAATAGGGTAATCTCAGACCAAAGACTTTTGGCAGAGTCAAATAGATGGATAGAATTATATTAGCCTTCAGATACCGCTTTTTTTTCTTCGCTGGAATATTTCCTTTTCTTTTGGGTCAGATAATCGCCTTTCATCTTCAAAAGTCCCTAAACTGGCATTATTTTTGGTGGGGGTTTTTTGGGGTTATTCTTGTCTTGAGCGGAGTAGAACTTTTTAATGAATATTTTGATGCCAAGGCAGGGGGAGATAGAATCTTTTCACAGGAAAAACCTAATATCCCAAATTGCCTTTTGTCTTTGGCCCTTTACTCTATGCTCTTTGCTTTTTTTATCGGCTTATTCTTAAGCCTAAAAGTTGGCTGGCCAATACTCTTATTTTCTATTTTGGGATTTTTGGGTGCCTATTTTTATGTTGGACCGCCAATTAAGTGGGCATATCGGGGATTCGGAGAATTAGTTATTGCTCTTTCCTACGGCCCATTTATGGTTTTAGGCAGTTACTATCTGCAGACAAAAAGATTAGATTCTTTGCCTCTTTTTATCTCTCTAATCTTGGGGTTGTCTCTATTCTCATTAGCCATTCTTAATGAAATACCTGATTATTATCAGGATAGGCTTGTTGGGAAAAAGAATATTGTGGTGAGATTGGGAAAAGAGAAATCCATAAGACTTTTGAAGATGAGTCTATTATTTCTATTTATTCTTTTGGGATTAGGTGTGGTTTTTAAAAAAATTCCCTTGTCAGGATTACTTGGTTTTTTAACCCTTCCCTGGCTTGTTAAGAGTTTAGGCATTGTTCAAAAAAACTATGAGAATCCCAGAATCTTTATCCGTGCAATAAATGCAAATCTGGTTTCCTATCTTGTAATTGTTGTTTCTCTATGTGCAGGCTGGTTAATTCAATGAAATTACAGAAAATTTATAATCCGATTCAAAGGGAACTCAACAAGGTAGACAGGATATTAAAGGATGCATTTAGTAGGGCTAAAAATGACTCTATACTAAAGGTGACTGACTATATATTGGAATCTCCTGGCAAAAGGTTAAGACCTGCGCTTGTAATCCTTTCTGCAAAAGCTACTGCAAGTAACCATCCACCATTTAACCAATTACCGTTTAACCATTTAACCAAGATAGCTGCTGCAATTGAATTAATCCATTCTGCTTCTTTAATCCACGATGATGTAATTGACCATGCATCCATTCGGCACAATAAACCCACTGTCAATTATAAATGGGGAAGTGATGTATCTATCTCTTTGGGGGACTATCTCTACTCAGAGGCATTCAGGATAGTTTCTGAATGTGAAGATCTGGATATTATTCGTTGTATAAGCGCTGCTACAAAGACGATGTGCGAAGGAGAGCTGATTCAGGTCTGCGAGAGGGATAATCTTGAGCTATTGAAGGAACGCTATTTTCTAATTGTAAAGAAGAAGACTGCTACCCTATTTGCAGCCTCCTGTCAGGCTGGGGGGCTTATCTCAAACTCCAAGAGGCCAATACTCGCTGCCTTAAAAGGATATGGTTTAAACTTCGGGATTGCTTTTCAGATAATAGATGACTACCTGGACCTTGTAAGTTCAAAAAATTCTCTGGGCAAGTTGCCCGGGCAAGACCTGACTGTTGGCGAGATAACCCTGCCCTTATTAAACCTTTTTGAGTCTCTAAATATCGATGCAAGAAGAGAGTTGCACAAACTGCTCAGGTCTGGAAACAAGACTGATCTAAAGGAGATTAAGAAAAGACTCCTTAATTCCGATGCATTGTATAGGACCAGAGAGACAACTTTATTCTATTTAAATTCTGCCAAACAAAATCTCAAAATCCTGCCTGACTCTGATTACCGAAAGAGCCTCTTTGATTTAGCGGACTTTATTTTTAAGAAGGCCTTTTAATTTAAAATAAGATTACACAGATTAAAAATGAAGATTACACAGATTGTAGCGCTTTTTCTGATTTTTCAATTTATTGGCTGCACCCCAAAAGAGGATGTCAAAAAGGTTGATTTAAATAAGATTGAAGAGATAGAAGAGAGTCCCAAAGAGCCTTTGGAAATAAAGATTGGCCTTGTCCCTGAACAGGATATACGAAAGATGGCGGCCAGATATGAGCCGCTGGCTGAATACCTAAGCAAGGTTTTAGATTTAAAAGTAACCCTGATATATTTAGACAACTATGGCGAGGTGTGTGATAAGTTTATTTATAGACAGTTAGATGCGGCTTTTTTTGGCAGTTTTAGTTATGCCCTTACCCACAAAAAGGCAGGGGTAGAACCTATTGTTAGGCCTGATTATCAAGGTACTTCAACATACAGAGGGCTTATAGTGGTCAGGGAAGACAGCAACATAAGAAGCGTTCAGGATATGAAAGGCAAGAGGTTGGCTTTAGTCCATCAAGCTACTTACGCAGGATATCTATATCCATTATATTATTTTAAGGAATATGGTATTGATAATTTAGAGGCATACTTTAAAGAGATTATATTTACAGGGAGTCATGACAAAGCGATATTTGCGCTCTTAAGAGATGAAGTAGATGTAGCTACTCCTAAAGACTTTGTATATCAAAGAATTATTAAAGAAAATCCTGATTTAGAAAAAAATTAACAGTTCTTTCTGCCTCAGACCCTGTCCCTTCCAATGCCCTATGTGTAAGTCAAGACCTGGACCCCGCCTTAAAAAATAGCCTTAAAGAGGCTTTATTAAATTTAGAAACAAGTCCTGTCTTGGAATCTTTAGGTGCGAACAGATTTATTGAAACCAGAGACGAAGATTACGCCCCCCTTTATAAGATAATTGAAAGATTAGGAATAGATTTAAATACCTATCCGTATTATAAGAGGCCTGATTTAGGATTTGACAGCAAATAACTATGCACAAAAGTATAAGTCTGCATAATAAGATTTTAGTAAGCATGACAACACTTCTTTTATTACTTGGGTTAGGCACCACATTGATTACCCGAACAGTTTTACTTAGAGTATTTAGGACAGAATTCCAACACAAACTTTTAAGTTATGCAAGAAGTTTGGCTGCAAATAGTGTTGTAGATATTTTGACGCAGAATAGCGCACGCCTTAAGAAATTGATAGAAAATGAAAAAAGTTTGGATAAGGATATAGCCTATATATTTATTATGGATTCTTCAGGCCGCGTGCTTGCACATACCTTTGCTAAAGGGTTTCCAGTAGATTTAGCCAAGGCCAATAGTCTCAAGAGAGATAGAGCCTTTAATATACAGAGCCTGGATACTCAATTGGGTCTTATCTATGATATTTGTGTCCCCATCTTTTTAGAAAAGAGCATAGTGGGTCAGGCGCGGGTCGGGCTTCTACAAAATAGTATTCAGAGAATGATTAATACAATCAATCTCATATTTATTAGTGTTACACTCCTTCTTATAGTTATAGGAATATTTTCAGCCTATCTGATGATAGAAGAGATTAAGCAGCTCACTTTAGTTAAAGAAAGAAACAGGATTGCCCTTGACCTCCACGATGGCTGCGCACAGGATTTGGCAGATATTATAAAGAGACTTGAGCTCTGCGAGAGGCTCTTTAAAATTGAACCTATGAGGGCAATTGAGGAGTTGAAAGAATTAAGAGAAAATACAAAAGATACCCTGGACAGGACGCGCCAGATAATCTTCGACCTTAAATTCCAAGAGGATAATGGCTTTGACTTATTTAATAGATTGGAACGGTTAGTAAAAGACTATGAGAAGATAAATGATATATTGGTAAAATTAGATATCTCTGGCGCGAAAATGAATATCCCTCCAATAAAAGCAAAGACAATTTTTTATATAATAAAAGAGGCGTTTAGCAATATCCAGAAACACAGTCAGGCAAAAAATGTAGCATTAAAAATAGAGTTAAATAATAATAGCTTAAAGATATTAATTAAAGACGATTGGATTGGTTTTGATATCAGGGATAGAGAGTTAGCTACTTCAAGCGATGGAAGGTGTGGTTTGATAGGCATGCGCGAAAGGGCAATTGCTTTAGGCGGTCAATTTGTAATTGACTCTCGCCTTCAACAAGGAACCAGGATTCAGATAGGCATCCCTAACGTAGACAAAGAATTATAAAATGTCAGACTTTATAAGAATATTTTTGTGCGACGACCATACATTGTTCCGGCAGGGTTTAAAGAAATTATTGGAGTTAGAGAAGGATATACGGATAGTAGGCGAGGCCCAGAATGGCCAGGAGATGTTAGATATAGCAAAAAAGGCAGCGCCGGATATTATTCTAATGGACATTGGTATGCCGCAGATGGATGGCGTTACTGCTACTTATAAGATTAAAAAGATATTACCTCATACAAATGTTATAATTTTGACTATATATGAAGATGAGCCGCATATCTTTGAGGCGATTAAGGCTGGAGCAATGGGATATTTACTGAAGGATGTATCTATTGAGGAAGTAACAGAGGCGATTCGAAGAGTCTATAGAGGCGAGGCCTTGATTCAGCCGGTAATAGCCACAAAGGTCTTAAAGGAATTCGCTATGCTGGATAAAAGAGGGATGAAGAAAGGCGATGAGTTCTATAATGATTTAACGGAAAGAGAAAAGGAAATCCTGCGTCTGATTGCATTAGGGGGCACAAATAAAGAGATAGCCCAAAAGCTGGGTATTACTGAAAAGACAGTCAAAAACCACCTCAGCAATATCTTCCAAACCCTCCACATAAATAACCGCACCAAAGCGGCACTATATGCCTTAGAGCAGAAGCTGTAAGTAAAATCCAATGACAATATAACAGGACTAAAGACCTAGAGAAATCTAGGTCTTTTTATTTTTATTGAATCAGGACTTTCGACCCTTGTGGGTATCTTAAAAATGAATATACTATTTGCAAATAAAACTCAAGGCGAAAGAATGGCGAATTTTAGTCTTTCTAAGGCACCCTTAAGTCTTAAGTTATTAGTGAGTATGGCACTTATAGGGATTGGTATTACCTACATCATTCTTGCCCTACACATCTTTATAGATACCTCTTTTAAGATCTATGTAATCAAAGAGGCGTACAGCACTATGGACTGGACAGAACTGGTTGACCATACGCATAAATATTTTCCATATTACGGCATATATATCTTTGCTTTTGCCCTATTTATATTTGTTCTTGGAACTTCATATCCAGAATGGTTAAAGAGATTGATAGCAATAGTTCCTAATTGTTTGATTGTTATAGATATAGGTTCTATGTGGGCAATAAGGTTTGTTAATGCAGATATCTTTTCCTGGGGTCTTTTTTTAGCTGGAAACCTCTTGGCGCTTTGCTTTGGTATTATATTTGTGCTCACGATGTGCGACATCTGGCTTAGAAAATCAGTTTAGATAAAGAATGGAGGAGAGGCAAGATGGCAAAAATCTTAAGAAAAAGTTTCACGTTTGGACTGGGCTTGATATTTTTCCTTGCTTTTTATCCAATAAGATTAGCCCAGTATTTTTATGAAAGGTTATTTATTAGAGGTTCAACAACTTGTATAGGTCTTACTGAGATATTTGCTGAGACCTTTTATACAGTTGATGAGGCATTAAAGGTTCTTTTACCTCAGGCACAAGATATTAAGGAAGAGACCAAAGCGCTTAGCGAAGAACAGAAGCAATCAATCTCTAAGATGGCTGAGATAGAGTTTGATCCAGAATTGGACAAAGAATACCATTTTTACATTGGCCGGGCAGACGGACAGATAGTTGGTTATGCAGTTATAGATACAGTAAAAGGCAAGTGGGGCCCGATTCATTATATGTTAAGCATAGAGCCTGATGGCAGGATTAAAGATATAGTGGTATTGGAATTAAAAGAGAGGCGTGGTAGACCAGTCAAAGAACGCAAATTCTTAGACCAGTTTATAGGAAAGACTTTGCAGGACCCGATTAAATTAAAGAAAGATGTAAAAGGCGTATCAGGTGCAACTATCTCCTCGCGCGGAATGTCTAATGGTATAAGGAAAATAGTATATGTCTTTAATGAGCTGTACAGGAAATAATCTTATAAATGAGTATCCCCTTAGGCGAATGCACTATGTAATGGGGACCTTCTTGAGCATTGAGGTCTTTGATTCTGACGAAGACAAGGCAAGTGAGGTTATTGAGATAGCCTTTAATGAGGCAAGGCGAATCGAAAGACTTTTAAGCAGATTCAGAGAAGATAGTTTAATATTTAAGGTCAATAATCTTGCTTATATCCAACCTCAAGTTATTGATGAAGAACTGTTTCGCATACTAAAAGATTGTTTAGAGTTTTCTAAAAAAACTGGTGGTGCCTTTGATATTACTGTAGCGCCTCTGATGGAACTGTGGTCAGAGGCAGAAAAGCTAAATGCGCTACCTGATAGAGAGGCGATTGATTATCTATTATCAAAGATTGGTTATCAAAATATCGTTTTGGATGAGAGGGCCAAAACTGTTTTTTTAAAAAATCCTTTAAAGCTCGACCTTGGTGCAGTGGGCAAAGGCTATGCCCTGGATAGGGTTGTAGAAATTTTAAGAGAAAAAGAAATAGAAAAAGCAAGGCTCGATTTTGGAGGTCACCTCTATTATTTTGACCAGAACAATGTAGAAGAATATGTTGGGATAAGAAATCCTTTGCAACCCGAGGAGATTATCTTTAGCCTTCCCCTGAGGAACAAATCCATCTCTACCTCTGCTAATTATGAAAGGAATTTCAGAATTCAGAATAGAATCTATGGACACCTTATCAATCCGCTTACAGGTTATCCTGTAGATAATGAAATATTAAGCATAAGCGTTATTTCTTCTTGTGCAATGAGCGTAGATATCTTATCTACTGCAGTCTTTATTCTTGGGCAAAATGAAGGTATAAAGCTCATTGAGAATATAAATGATGTAGGGGCGATAATCATAACTAATAACCGTGGGAAGCTAAAGATATATACTTCTCAGGTTCAGAAGGAGGTGTTTTAAAATATGCTTAAATCAGTTATAGCAACATTAGTGGTTATTTGTTCAGCTTTGATAGTTCCTTTGGCATTTGCTGGCTCAGACAAGGATACCCAGGCACAGATTGAAGAGCTTCAAGTAAAGATTAAGGCGATGCAGGAGCAATATCAGAAGCAGATAGATACACTGCAGGCACAGGTTAATGAGCTAAGGCAACAATTAGCAAAGCAAGAAGTTCAGCAGTTGGAAAAACCGCAACAGATTGCTTTTCATCCAATATCCCGACCCGATACTGTTGTGGACAGGACATTTAAAAAGGCCCCTGAAGGAACATTCCGTTTACGTGACGCAGCAGGTTTGGATGAAGAGTCAAGACTCAACATCGGTGGAGAATTAAAGATGCGTTACCGGCAAAATGTGCACAAAGCAGCAAGCAACCCCGGTTTTCAATTCTACGAACTCGAGTTATTTATAGATTCAGCTCTTAATGACTATAGTTCAGTTTATATGGAATACAACCTGATGCATGAGAACACACCTGACCCTGAAGATGTGTGGATGGACTTTCATACTAGTCCGGGCGATATTGCTGCTACAGGAAATACTGGCGTGAAGATTGGAAATATTCACTATCCTTTTGGCTGGGATAATGACGACAATGAAGGCTATGTCTATGGTGGTAGGACTTCAGTAAATGTCCCTATTATTAGAGACCAACGTGTTGATGGCTGGAGGATTCGTGAAAGGCAGGTAGGATTAGCAGGAAATTACAACTTTGATGTAGGCAAAGTGAATCTTACTGCTACTGCTGGAGTTTTCAATGGTTCTGGCTCATGGAAGAATTACAGTGGGAGCGATAATGATGACCGCAAAGATTTCGCGGGTCGCTTAGAGGCAAAGTTTGCAGATATAATTTTTGGTGCTTCTGCCCTTTATGCCCCACGCACACGGGGTGCCACAGCCAATGCCAACAATACTGCTCATTTAAGGGATATTGAGAGATATGGCGTCCACTTTAAATATCCTGATGTGCCATTTCCAGCACAGGATATGTCCTTAGGTGGAAGAAAATGGATGTTCTGGGGCGAATACCTATTTGGGGTCAACGAGTCTAATCCGAATATTTCTTCTGCTAATGATTCTCAGAAACTTCATGGTGGTTATGTGGAGATAGATTATGTCTTGAAGCCTGATAGACTCCTTGGATTTTTGCGCGCTGACTACTATGAACCTGATAGAGATACGAGCAAGGATTATACATGGGGCCTTACCCCTGGTATAAAACTTAACTTCTTAGGCAGTTCCTATCTTATTGCTGAATATGAGCACTATGATGGTGGTTCAGCAGCAGCCAAGTCTGTTGTTGACGCAGATAGAGTAACCCTGGAAGTCTCAACTATGTTCTAACTTTTCCAGAGAAACTAATATGTTAGGGTGGCCTATTTCTTAAGGCCACCCTAATTTTATTTAAAAGAGATTCTTGATGAATTAGAGTCCCGCCTTGAGTCAAAAGATAATTAAGTATGTATTATATCTACCACTCCTCGTTTTCATATCAAAGACCTCACTCGCCAAAGAGGCAGACTCTTTAGAGCCATTCATCAGTAACCTAAAAGATTATTTCTCGATTTATTATTCCCAGATTGAAGAAAAAGAGATAATTAATTCAAAAGAGCAGGTTTTGAGAGACATAAAGAAAATAGCATTGAAGTATTGCAGAATAGATAAGGGGCAAATCTTAAGTGAGGCCAATTTTGATGATTTGAGTAAGTTACTCGATGAATATCTAAGAAACTACGGCAAATCCATTAATATCTTTACTGTAAATGACTCAAGTATTGTGAATTGCTGGTTAGGGGATTTATCTGGGGAAAGGATAGAAAAAAAAGAGGTCTGGGGAAATGAAATAGAATTTATAGTCAAGCTAATAGATAATCTAAAGATTAAAGATTTCACTTATTACTTGAGTGAAGGCAAAGAATCCTTAGAAGTAGGCACCAGAGACAATATCATCTATTATAATTTAGACTCATATAAAATCCGTGCAAATTCTATCTGGGATTTTTTTATTGATAGAGAAAAAGGGAATAAGAATAAACGTTATGACAGATCAAAATCTAACCGATTGCGCAAATGGCTATATTATAAAACATGGTCTAATCTATACACGGATTGCATTAAAAATAATCAAGATTTAGAAGAGGCCAAGAATAGTTTCATTAATCAAGCAATCGTTCTCTTAGAAGAAAATAGTCTTTTCCATGAAGCAGGACATATATTTGCCAACAGATATCTTAGATTGAATGATGAGACGAGACAAGAGTTGGCCGCTTTTCTTACTGAATTAAGATACGGGCCTTTACTATATGAATCCTTAGAGACTGTAGTAGCGGCGAGTTATAAGAGTCCTATAAGTAGTTATAACTCAGCAGGAAGGAAGATTATCCACGATTTTATTACTTATATAGACAACGAACAAAAGAAGAAAAACCCTGAGTATAAAAATATTAGTATTCTGGGAAGAAACCAGATAGAAAAAATGAACAATCTGTATAGACTAACCGATGTTCAGATTCATGCAATTAGCGAACATATTTATAAAGAAAAGAAATTGAATTCATTGTTGAGGTAATGTATAATGTTCAAAAACAGGGGGCATAAAGATGGCCAAGATTTTAATTATTGATGATGACCCGGATATAGTTGAGGCGATGAGGGTAGTCTTGGAGAGTAAGAATTACCAGGTAGATGATGCAAAGAGCGGCAAGGAGGGGTTAGAAAAGGTGAGGCTTGATAAACCTGACCTGATTATCCTTGATATTATGATGGAGACAGGTGATAAGGGTTTTGATGTAGCCAGAATTCTTAAAAAAGACTCAAACTTTAAAGATATTCCTATCCTTATGCTCACAGCTGTCAAGGAAAGGACAGGCCTGGATTTTAAGAAGGAGGCAGGAGATGAAGACTGGCTGCCTGTTGACGATTATGTGGATAAACCCTTAAAGCCCGAGGAGTTGATTGCCAAGGTAGAAAGATTACTAATCCCACGTTAAGAGGGTCTACTATGGGAGTCGGACTCCCATAGTCTTACATTATGAAGGTCTTTGAGCCACATGAGGGGATTGTTGAGAGGCTCTATTGGCTAATAAGATTAAGATGGATAGCTGTAACAGGTGTAATCCTTACAGTTTTATTTGCGAGCCACTGGCTTAGACTTAACCTTCCCGCATTCCCACTTTATTTAATATCTTTATCTATTGCATTATATAATCTGATATTCTTATTTTTATTAAATTATCTCAAGAAGAAGGCCAGAATAGCCAATCTGCAGATATCGCTTGACCTGACCTCTTTAGCTGCTCTTATACATTTCTCAGGCGGCATAGAAAATCCTTTTATATTTTATTTTATATTCCATATGATTATTGGAAGCATCCTTTTGAGCCGGCGTGCTGCTTTTTTACAGGCCACTTTTGTAGTAATCTTATTTTCTCTTGTTGTGACCTTGGAATATTTTGAAATTCTGTTTCATTATTGTTTAAAGAATTTTCTAGGCTTCGACCTTCATAAAAACCTATTATATATTGGGGGCGTATCTTTTGTATTTATAAGCACTCTATATCTGGCTACATATATGGCAAGTTCAATTTCAATAAGATTGAGACAGAGAGAAAAAAGCCTCCGAGAGGCGAATCTTCTCTTAGAAGAAAAAGACCGCATAAAGTCTGAATATGTCATGCGCGTCAGCCATGATATCAAAGAACACCTCTCTGCTATACAGAGCTGTCTTGAACCAGTTGCAGAAGGTATAACAGGCGAGCTCAATCCAAAACAAAAGGATTTATTCCAGCGGGCAGGGCAGAGAACAGAGAAACTTACGTCTTTTGTCAAAGCCCTCTTGGAGATAACCCGGATAAAATTGAGCAGACATATAGAGATGGGTTATTTTTCTTTGAGAAAGACAATTGAGAACGCAATAAATTTTGTAGAGCCTAAGGCAAGGGATAAAGGTATATCCATCGATTCCAATATTGAATCAACCGTAGACATAATAATGGGCGCACAGATTTATATAGAAGAGACCATAGCCAACCTTTTGGCAAATTCTGTGAAATATACTCCCAGAAATGGCAGGGTCAGTTTATCTGTGAAGGACAGAGGAGATTCCATATTAATCCAGATTACTGATACAGGCATTGGCATACCAAAGGAGGAGATACCAAGAATCTTTGAGGAATTCTATCGCGCCAGCAATGCAAAAGAGATAGAAAGAGACGGCACCGGTCTAGGCCTTTCAATTGCAAAACAGGTCGTGGAGAGGCACAATGGAAGGATATGGGTTGAGTCTGAAGAAGGCAAGGGAAGCACATTCAATATTGTTTTAGCAAAAAATATTATTTGACAATTTTTTTTATTCTGTTAAAATCAGACAGAACTTGTCGGCTTTCCAAGAATTAACTTGGTATTATGAAGAAGCTCACCCGCCGGGAATTTTTGAAGATATCTGCAGCAAGTGTTGGATTATTACTTGTCAACAAACCCCTCCTTGCAGCCCTAAAGTTCATACCTGAGATTGACAACCCCTTAGAATATTATCCTGAGAGGGACTGGGAGAGGATTTACCGCGACCAATTCAGATATGATTACACCTTCCATTTTCTGTGCGCGCCGAATGATACGCATAACTGTCTTCTGAAGGCATATGTTAAGAATGATATCATTACAAGGATTGGCCCGAGCTATGGTTATGGGAAGGCAAAGGATATCTATGGAAATCAGGCCTCGCATCGTTGGGACCCAAGGCTATGCCAGAAGGGCCTTGCAATGCTCAGAAAGGTCTATGGCCCACGCAGGGTGAAATATCCTTTAATAAGAGAAGGATTTAAAAAGTGGTTCGATGCGGGTTTTCCTAGGGATGAAAATGGCAAAATTCCTGAGCAATATTTAAATCGTGGCAAAGAAAGTTTCATCAAGGTCTCACAGGAAGAGGCATATGAGATTGTTGCAAAGACAATGCTAAATGTTGCAAATATCTATTCAGGCGAAATCGGGAAAGCCCTGCTTAAAAAACAAGGCTATGATGAGGCGATGATTGAGGCGATGAGGGGTGCTGGCACACAAGTTCTTAAGTTCCGCGGCGGGATGCCACTTTTGGGTGCAACTCGTATAATGGGATTCTACAGGATGGCCAATTCTATGGCGCTCCTTGATGATTATATTAGAAAAGTTGGGAAGGAAAATGCCTTGGGCGGCCGTGGCTGGGACAACTATTCCTGGCATACAGACCTACCGCCAGGCCATACTATGGTTTGCGGCCATCAGACTATTGATTTTGACTTAGCCACTGTTGAAAATGCCAATATGGTAGTCTGCTGGGGGATGAACTGGATTTCTACAAAGATGCCTGATGGGCACTGGCTCTCTGAGGCGCGTCTGAGAGGGACAAAGGTTATTACTGTGGCTTGCGAATACCAGTCTACTTCTAATAAAGCTGACAAGGTAATTGTAATTCGTCCAGGCAGTGACCCAGCCTTTGCATTAGGCATTGCAAATATTATTGTCAAGGAAAGACTTTATGATGAAGAGTTTATAAAGGCCCATACGGATTTACCATTTTTAGTACGCATGGATAGTTTGAAACTATTGAAGCCTCAGGATATCATACCAGATTATAAGCCAAAAGAACTCAAAGATACTAAGGTCCTCAAAGAAGGAGAGAGCCCTCCTTCAAATATAAAACAGACTCAACAGGTCATAACAGAAAGATTGCGCGCTGAGTGGGGCGACTTTATTGTCTGGAATCTGGACAAAGGCGGGCCTGAGATAATTACCAGGGACGACTCAGGGGTTGCTAAGAATTTTGCCATTGAGGGCGAATTTAGTGTGAATGGTTTGGATGGGACAAAAATTAAAGTGCGTCCAGTATTTGATTTGATAAAAGAACACCTATCTTATTTTACGCCTGAAATTGTGAGCGATATCTGTCATGTTGATAAAGACTCTATTGTATGGCTGGCAGAAGAATTAGCAAAGAATAAATCCAAGACATTAATTCCTGTGGGCATGGGGCCAAACCATTTCTTTAATAATAATCTTAAAGACCGCGCTATCTTTTTGGTATGCGCCCTGACGAAGAATATAGGATTTCATGGAGGGAATATCGGCAGTTATTCTGGGAATTACCGCGGCGCTTATTTTAACGGTCTTCCTTATTATATTGGTGAGGACCCTTTTGATATTGAGTTGGAACCGGAAAAAATTCCGCACTATAAGACATATTACAAGATGGAGTCAGCCCATTATTATAACTATGGCGACCGACCCTTAAGAGTAGGCAATAAACTCTTTACTGGGAAGAGCCATTTACCAACCCCTACTAAATTCATCTGGTTTGGAAACTCAAATTCTATCCTTGGCAATCTGAAATGGCACCACGATTTTGTAGTAAATACCCTTCCTAAGATTGAATGTGTTGTGGTAAATGAGTGGTGGTGGACTGCCTCCTGTGAGTATGCAGACGTGGTCTTTGCCGTAGATTCCTGGGCAGAATTTAAATATCCTGATATGACTGCCGCGGTAACAAATCCTTTCTTTCAAGTCTTTCCACGGACGCCGCTCAAAAGATTACATGATTCTAAAGGCGATATTGAGGCTCTGGCCGGGGTTGGCAAGGCGTTTTCACAATTAACTAAAGACGAAAGATTTCAAGACTACTGGAGGTTTGTTTATGAGGATAAGGTTGAGGTATATCTGCAGAGGATTATAGACAATTCTACTACTTTGAAGGGTTATAGGATTGAAGAAGTGGAGGAGAATGCAAAACTTGGGATACCGGCACTCCTGATGACCCGCACCTATCCAAAGATTATGGCCTGGGAGCAGTCTAATGAAAATAAACCGCATTATACAAAATCAGGAAGAATGGAATTTTATCGTGATGAGGATGAATTTTTAGAGCACGGAGAGAATATCCCGGTACATCGGGAGCCAGTTGATGCAACCTTTTATGAACCTAATGTTATTGTCTGTGGCGCTCAAGAATTGATTCGGCCCATTGGCCCTATGGACTATGGTTTAAGAGAGGATGACCTTTCATGCGAGGTTCGACAGGTGCGCAATGTGGTCATCCAGCCAGCAAATCTAACTAAGACCCGCCACCCGAGAAGAAAAGATGGATTTACTTTTATTTTTCTTACGCCCAAGTATCGCCACGGGGCGCACACCACGCCAGTAGATGTGGATATTATATCAGTCTGGTTTGGGCCTTTTGGTGATATGCATCGCCATGATAAAAGGATGCCATGGGTGGCAGAAGGATATGTAGACTTGAATCCCCAGGATGCAAAAGAATTGGGAATAGAGGATGGTGATTATGTGTATATTGATGCTGACCCGCAAGACCGCCCATTTCGCGGCTGGCAGAATAAGCCTGAAGATTATAAGGTACATCGGGCAATGTTGCGCGCCAGGTACTATCTAGGCCTTCCGCGCGGGGTGGCGCGCTCCTGGTTCAATATGTATGTAGCCACTTATGGCTCTGTGGAAGGACATGAGAAAAATCCTGATAAATTGGCAAGAAATCCGCGCACAAACTATCAGGCGATGTTTAGATATGGTTCACATCAGTCTGCAACACGCGCCTGGCTTAAACCCACTTTGATGACCGAATCCCTTGCTCGTAAAGAATATTTTGGCCAGGTAATTGGCAAAGGCTTTGTCCCTGATGTTCATGCTACAACTGGCGCGCCTAAGGAGTCCTTTGTAAAGATAAGCAAGGCAGAGCCTGGTGGGATGAAGCAGGCGCTCTGGAGGCCAGCACAAATGGGATTTCGGCCAGGATATGAGAATGAGGCGATGCAGAGGTTTCTCAGAGGAGACTTCGTAGTATAGTTATGCAATAAGAATGACCTGTTCAACCGCGTAGGTTACCGACTGGTAACCTACGCGGTTGAACAGGTTGGACACAGGGATATGGACCACAAGGTTTACAACTGGCATTTAAATAGATATATGAAATACAAATATCCGGAGGCGCGTCCAGACAAGCAGGCAGCCTGGATATTTGATATTAATAAATGTATTGCCTGTCAGACCTGCACCTTAGCTTGCAAGAATGCCTGGACCTCTGGCAAGGGACAGGAATATATGTTCTGGAATAATGTAGAGACCAAGCCCTGGGGGTTCTATCCATTAGGCTGGGATGTTCGGCTATTGGAACTCCTTGGGCCACAGAAGTGGCAGGGTGATAAATATATCGGTAAGACTATATTTGAAAGCGCTCCATATGGAGAAGAGATACTCGGATGGATGCCTGAAGAAGAAGACTGGACCCATCCTAATATAGGCGAAGATGAAGTAAGTCAGCAGGTTGAAGAAAAAGCCTCGTATGATTTACCTCACAAAAGCTGGATGTTTTATCTACAGAGGATATGTAATCATTGTACTTATCCAGCTTGTTTAGCTGCTTGCCCAAGAAAGGCTATCTACAAAAGAAAAGAAGACGGCATTGTGCTTATAGACCAAAAGAGGTGCCGCGGATATCAAGAGTGTGTTCGCGCCTGCCCTTATAAAAAATCTATGTTTAGAGATTATACAGGAAAGTCTGAGAAGTGTATCTCTTGTTATCCTGCAGTTGAAAACGGCTTTCAGACCCAATGTGTTGTGACTTGCATAGGAAGGATTAGGCTATTTGGTTTTAAAAATAGGTTTGACCAGCCAAGGGAAGATAACCCTATTGACTACCTTACTTCTATAAAAAAGATTGCCCTGCCTCTATATCCACAGTTTGGGCTTGAGCCCAATGTCTATTATATTCCACCAATCCATATACCCGATGAATTTAATCAACAACTCTTTGGCCCAGGCGCAAAGCAGGCGGTCAGACTTTATAGAAAGGCACATAAAGATAAAAACTTAGTAGGACTTCTTATGCTATTTGGCGCTACTGACAGGATAATCCATTCATTCAGGGTAGAAGGCGATATCCAGGACGGCTCCTGCATTGGTTTTGACGATAAAGGTAGAGAGATTGTAAAGGTGCCATTAAAGGAGCCAGTAGTTATAAGGAAGGAATATGATGAAGAGCGGGATGTCCCAAGGCTCAGCGTTACCTAAATTGGATTTGGACAAAGCAAGAGAGCGGATGCTGAGATATAAGACCTTTGCAGAAGGCTTTTCCTATCCCGGAAAGGAAGAATTGTCTTTAGAGTATGACAGGCTTTTTCGTGGGCTCGGGGTCTGGCTATATGGTTCTGAATATACAGCAGAGAATGAATTTCAAAGGGCTCGAAGTTTGGCTGACATCAATGGTTTTTATAGAGCCTGGGGTCTAGAGCCAGATGCAGAGAGGCCTGATTCCATTTCATGTGAACTCGAATTTATGCATTATCTTATATTTAAAGAGATTAATGCCCCGGATAAAGAAAAATCCAAGCTTTCCTTGGATGCTCAGAAAAAATTCTTTTGTGAACATCTATATCCTGCAGCAAAGAAGATAATTGAAAAGGTGTTACTATTAGCCGAAGATGGTTTTTATAAAAGGATAAGTCAAGACCTTCTTCAATTCTTAAAAACAGAAAAGGGGTATTTTGATAAGTTTAAATGAAGAGACTACTTATAATTATAATTATAATTCTTCTCATTCTTTCCTTTGCAGTTCTTATCTGGTATGCAGCAATTCACGCAAGGGGAAAACCTGTAACTGTTGAGAAGATAAAGAGAGTAGTCCTTGAGGTCCCTTTCATTGATAAAGAATTAGAGCTATCCCAGGGTATCGCAGAGGGATTCTGGGATTCTATAGACCCAAGCGAGATAAAACTTATTTATCAGGTAATGGTTCTTCCCTGGCCAAAGATTGTTACACCTTCTGTTACTGTAAAGGCATTCCACAATTCCAAAGACATCTACTTTTACATAAGTTGGGAGGACCAGACCCAAGACAGGGATTTGCAGATTAATAAGTTTTCAGATGCCTGTGCAATTATGTTTCCCCTTGGGAAGGAGGTTCAGCCATCTACTATTATGATGGGTTTTATTGGAAAGGCAAATATCTGGCAGTGGAAGGCGAGTCAGGACAGGGAGTATTGGAATCCAGACCACAGACCTCAGACCAGAGGTTTACTCTGATTTTTATTATCCTTTTGAAGAGGAAGAGACTTTAGTTGTCTCTAAGGATATACCAAAGTCAGCTGCAAATGACCTCATCGCAATAAGGGTGGGGACAATCACGCCTAAAGAGACACAGAATGTATCTGGTAGAGGGTTATGGAAGGATGGCGTCTGGCAGGTAGTCTTTAAGCGTTCCTTAAAACCGCTTGACCCTGAAATGGATGCCAATTTTAGTCCCGGCAAGAGACTCTGTGCCTTTGCAGTCTGGAATGGGGCGATGGGCGACCGGGGCGGCAGAAAGTCAATATCGGATTGGGTGGAACTTAATATAGAATGAAAGCCTATTATAAAATAGCGTTAATAACCGTTTGGTTTATGGTTTATAGTTTATGGTTTATTGCTAATAATTGTTTTGCCCAAGAAGAGAGGTTCTTTGAAATCAGGGCGAAGAAATTTTCCTACACCCCTAATATTATTGAAGTCAATAAAGGCGATTTTGTAAGGATTCGACTTATCAGCGAAGATGTGCATCATGGTTTTTTCCTGGATGGCTACGGCGTCAATACATCCGCTCATCCGGGACAGGATGGCTCTATTAGTTTTATGGCAGAAAGGCCAGGTAGATTTTCTTTCAGGTGTTCAGTAACCTGCGGTGAATTCCATCCTTATATGATAGGATATTTGATAGTAAAACCTAATATACGGTTCTTTTTTTATGCAACCTTGGTTCTAATTTTCGGATTGATAAATATTCTATTTATAGTATTCCGTAATGGCAGAAATGCATAGCGATAAACTCTTTGGAATAATCCCATTAGATTTTAGATTTGAATTGACACGATTTAAGCCTATAAGAATACTATTTAAGTCCAGGTGGTTTCCTCTTTTAGTGATTCTATTCAACCTTTTTATATTTGTGATAATTCTGCTTGCTGGATTCTTGGGCGGTTATTCAGCAGGCAATTATAATTTTGGCATAATGATTGTCTGGATACTCTGGTGGGTAATGTTGATGTTTGTCCTTGTCCCAGTATTTTCAAGGACCTGGTGTATGATGTGCCCATTTCCTATATTTGGAGACTGGGCGCAGAGAGGGGTGCTCTTTGGGGTCAAGATGGGCAAACCTGGTGGATTAAATATAAAATGGCCGAAGTCACTAAAGAATATGTGGGTAATGAATATCCTCTTTTTAGTTACCACATACTTTTCAGGATTCTTTACAGTCAGGCCTCTTGCTACTTTTATACTTTTAGGTGCGATTATCCTTTTGGCATTCTTTCTGGGCCTTATATTTGAGAAACGAAGTTTCTGCTTATATGTCTGTCCTGTATCTGGTTTTCAGGGGCTCTATTCTCAATTTGCCATGTCTGAGATAAGGAGCAGAGACCCAAATGTTTGCAAAGAACATAAACTCAAGACCTGTTTTGTGGGAAATGAAAAAGGCTATGGCTGCCCCTGGCTCCTCAGTCCGTTTAATTTTAAGAAGAATACATATTGCGGCATGTGCCTTGAGTGTTTTAAAAGCTGCCCATATGATAATATGGCATTTAATTTAAGGCCGCCTGGTGCGGACCTTTTGGTAGATGAAAAGAGGGGTTTAGATGAGGCGTGGAAGTCTTTTATTATGTTAGGCATTGCTATGGTATTCTTCTTAAGTATGCAAGGGCCTTGGGGAATTTTAAAAGATATGGTAAGGGCAGTCCATTTAAAGGGCTATCTCACGTTTATTAGCTTGCACTCTGCTTTTAGCCTCTTAGTCATCCCTGGGATCTTCTTTACATTTACCTTACTTTCTAAGATTTTTAGTGGGAATAAAGAAGTCTCGCTTAAAAAAGTCTTTATAAATTTTTCATATACGCTTATTCCCATTGGCCTTGGGGTATGGATAGCCTTTAGCTTAGGAATCATACTTCCAAATGGAAGCTATATCCTTCATATACTATCAGACCCGTTTGCCTGGGGATGGAATATATTCGGCACAAGAAACTTTCCCTGGACGCCTGTATTTACAAATCTATTAGGATATTTGCAAGGCGGGACAGTAGTTATATTTTATCTATTTTCTATTGCCTATGGGTATAGGATTTCAAAACAGACTTTCCCTAAAGAGGGCGAGGCGCAGCGCGGCTGGCTGCCAATGTTAGTGTTTTTAACATTGGTGACACTGCTATTTTTATGGCTATATATAGGATAACAACCCGTTCAACTGCGTAGGTTGAACACGGTACTATAATGCAAAAATGAAAAGAAACGAGTTTATTGCTATTGCGTTTATGTTTCTTGCGACCATAGGGACTGTGCTTGGAATCTTTGCTATAGAAAATTATAGGCGCAGTAAATTTTATACGGTAGAACTTATAGCAAGGGCTCCTAATAACGGCAACTGGTATCCAAGGCAGATTCATCTTCCACATCGCAGAGAGGTAAGGCTCTTAATCCGCAATATTGAGACTGTGAGCCACGGCTTTGCCCTGCCAGATTTTAATGTTGCAGCTAAAGAGATAAAGGCAGGAGAGGTTGTGGTTGTAAAATTTACACCTGATAAAAAAGGCACCTTCCCATT